>CALRTD020000019.1:0-20594 GCA_943371015.1 Synechococcus sp. UW140
AACCATTTGTTTAACATCTATTCATTCATAAAAAATACATTTTATGAGTTCAAGCTTGACCCGACAACAAATAAAAAAGTTCATCAGCCCAAATGTAAACAGTTATTCATTTCGACCCATAATTTTGATTTTCACAATTTAGTTTTTGACTGGTTCAAAGGATTAAAAAAGGACAACCAAGCATATTGGATTATCGAAAGACATAAAAACTCACACAAAGACGAATCTATATTAAAGCAAAATAGCAACTTATTGACTTCATTCAATTCTGAATATGCTTATTTGTTTTCATTGCTTCATAATTTCCAAACAAACCCGACAGACACCTATGAATTTTTGTATCATTTGCCAAACGTGGCAAGACGTTTCGTAGAGACCTTTTTAAACTTCAAATATTTGGAGAGAAATAAAATTGACGAAAGCATAGACAAACTAATTACAAATCCAGTAGAGTGTGAAAGAGCAAGGAAGTTTATGCACTATTATAGCCATAACTTAACGACAGAGAAGTTTATGAAGTTTGCTGACCTTGCAGAATGCCAAGCCGTAGTTGACATCATAATTAATTCAGTTGACACTTTAGACCCAGTACATTTGACATCATTGAAAACAGCAGTAACAACCACATAGAAAATGGAATGCTTATATAAACTTGACAGAAGGCCAGCTTATAAAAGCACCTACCCAAAAGGTGGGGTTTCGTGTTCCAAAGACAGTTTTATGGTTAATCAAACATTAGTTTTTCAAATCAAATTTTGTGTTAAAAGTCCCGCTCTTCGGGTAGCTGCAAAACGTTAGCACTCTTTAATTACAGATTAAGTAAACAACTTTTCGAAAAAACTAACTAACAATAATAAATTTACTTCTATGACAATAAGTGAAATAATTTGTCAAGCCATCAAAGAAAGGATTGTAATTCAATTCTCGTATGAAGGACAACTAAGGATTGTTGAGCCATTTACACTCGGTTATCACAAGGACACAGGTAATTTAGTTTTATCAGCTTATCGTGTTGGTGGTTTCAGTAAAAGCCAAAATGATCCACCTTGGCGTCTTTATATAGTTGATGACATTCGTAATCTTTCGTTCTCAAATAGACAAGCAGAATCATATAGAAATGGTTATAATCCTAATGATAGTAGAATGTCCTCAATTATTTGTTCTAGCTAGTATAAGAAGCTAATTTTGTTATTAAGATATATTGCATTTCACACACAGATACAAGTAATAAAAAATAAAAATATGAACGAAATTATTTGCCCAAATTGTAAAAAAGCATTTAAAGTTGATGAAGCAGGATTTGCTGATATTGTCAAACAAGTTCGTGACCATCAATTTGAAGAAGAATTGCAAAACCGATTGAATCTTGCTGAAAAGGAGAAAGAAAGTGCTGTAAAACTAGCTGAAGCAAATGTCCGAAATTCTTTGTTAGAACAGCTAGCAAAAAAGGATAAAGAACTGATTGAACTCAAAGCTCACAGCAATTTAGAATTATCGGAGAAATTAAATAAAAAAGAGGCTGAAATAAATCAATTAAAAGCAAAGATTGATAATGTTGAAGTTGAGAAAAAACTAGCAATTAATGAGGCAGTGCAGAAAATTGCGAAAGAGCGAGACGATTTAACAAATGATTTGAAGACCAAAGAACTAGAAAAACAGAATATTGAAAATTCTCTAAAGCAGCAATTTTCAACAGAACTGCAAAACAAAGATGCGATTATCAAATATAAAGATGAAGAGATTGCCCGTGTTAAGGACATGAAGCTCAAACTTTCGACTAAAATGCTAGGCGAAACTCTTGAACAACATTGTGAAACTGAGTTTAACAAACTTCGAGCAACAGCTTTTCAGAAAGCATATTTTGAAAAAGACAATGATTCTAAATCTGGTAGTAAGGGTGACTTTATCTATAGGGAGAATGACGAATCAGGAAATGAAATCATTTCAATTATGTTTGAAATGAAAAATGAGGGAGACGAAACAGCTACCAAAAAAAAGAATGAAGATTTCTTGAAGGAACTAGACAAAGACCGCACAGAGAAAAAATGTGAATATGCCGTTCTTGTTTCTCTTTTAGAAGCAGAAAGTGAATTTTACAATTCAGGGATTGTTGATGTATCACACAAATACAATAAAATGTATGTAGTTCGACCTCAGTTTTTTATCCCTATCATTACTCTTCTTCGCAATGCAGCGATGAATTCGTTGCAGTATAAAGCTGAACTAGCTTTAGTAAGAAACCAAAACATTGATATTACCAATTTTGAAGATAAAATAAACAAATTCAAAGAAGGATTTTCTAAAAATTACCTTTTAGCACAAAGTCATTTTCAGACTGCAATTGAAGAAATTGATAAATCAATAGCAAGAATGCAGAAAGTTAAAGAAGCTTTGACATCAAGTGAGAACCAACTTCGTTTAGCTAATCAAAAAGCAGATGATTTGACGATAAAAAAATTGACACATGGTAACCCAACAATGAAAACAAAATTTGATGAACTGCAATGATCAATTAGGATAGATTTAAAAACGAGTTTTTAAAAGCTTTATCGCTAGGTGGTAGTGATTTCCAAACTTGGAATGCATCATATTGCTAGAAGATCCCCCCCTCAATACCCAAACCGACAAACCACCGGATAATGGTCCGACATCTCCACCGTCCGTAACGTCTTAAACCCAAACGAAGCCAGCTTACTGCTGTGCAGCACATAATCAATCCGCGGAAACGGTGTGCGGTTCTCATACGTCTTGCCAAAGCCGGAGCCTGACACCATAAACGCATCCTGCAAGTTATGGCTGATGGTTTCATACACATACGAAACCGGCGTATCGTTAAAATCGCCGCATACGATGACCGGGTGCGGACAAGTGGCAATGTGCTCGGCAATGGCATCGGCCTGGCCGGCGCGTTTGGTGTAGGCGCGTTTGAAGCGGCGCAGGATATTGGCAGAGGCAGTAACTTCATCGCCGCCGTCTTCGCCGGTTTTTACTTTGTCTATAAACTCGTAATCATCGTAGCCGAAGTGGATGGATTGCAGGTGCATGTTGTACACGCGCACGGTATCATTGCGAATCAGCAGATCGGTGTAGATGCAGATATTGTTGCTGCGGTTATTAAATACAATGCGGCCCTGATTGAGCACCGGAAACCGGCTGAATGTAGCCACGCCCCAGTGATCGTCTTTGCGGCGCGTGTAGGTGTATTCGACATGCACGTAAGGCATTTTCAGCATTTTCTTTACCGAGTCGAGGTTGCGGAAATTGCCGTTGTCTTCGTTAAAAAACTCCTGCAGGCAAAGCACATCGGGCTGTTCGTTGTAGAGCAGCTGCAGCATATTGTTTCGCGTCTGCTTGTTTTTCGACCAGTTGTAGAGGTCGAAAAGTTTGGTGTTCCAGCACATAAACTTGTAGCTGCTGCGCGGCGATTCAACGGTTTCGCGGCGCAGTTGTACTTCGCGTCCGTTAAACGGCCAGCCGATGAGCAGCACGGCTGCGGTGTATAAAAACTGCCGGCGGCGCAGCAGCAGCCAGAACAGCAGAAACACAAGGTTGGCGGCCACAAGGGCAGGGTGGATGAGTCCGAAAAACGCAAGCGGCCAGAATACCGCCGGACTCACATACGGTGCAAGGTAGGAGGCCAGCAACATCACCACAGCCAACCAGTTCAGCCCGAGCACAATGCGCAACGCCCAGCCTAACCGGGGTTTGGCGGGCAGGGGCTGGATTTCGGCAACAGAGGTTTCGGGATTTTCCAAACTGAACTCAGGTTTTGTCGTGGTTTTTCTGCAAAAACTCACGTTCATCGCGGCTCAGACTATCGTAGCCGGAGCGCGAAATTTTATCCAGAATCTCGTCGATCCGGCGGCGAATGGTGGCTTTGTTTTGGTTGTAGAGTTCGTCGTTGGCGGTAACTGCACGCGAACGCTGTACGTGTTCAACACGCAATTTGCTGCGGCTGCGGCGCTCGCGGCGGGGCGCAAATAAATTCATAAACCATTCGAGCGGACGTTTGCCGGTGCGGAGTTGTGTGCCGTAAATAAAGCCAAACAGCGCACCTCCGATGTGTGAAACCTTGCCGCCGGTATTGGCCGAAAGTTCAATCAGCGAACTCAGCAAAAACGAAATCAATGCAAACCATTTCAATTTAACCGGAATGCCAAACGGATAAACCAGTGAATCGGGTGTATAAGCTGCAATGGCAACAACTACGGCAGTTACAGCGGCTGATGCACCAAGCAGCACAAAGTTGTCGCCGCCCTGCATGAACAGCGAAATCAGGATAAACAAAACACCGCCAATGATTCCGCCCAGCAGATATGTCCCTGCAAGCCGCGCACCGCCTAAGTGATCGCTGAACATACGCCCCAGGTACCAGAACAGCAGCATATTTCCCAGAATGTGAAACAGCCCGTAATGGGTAAATGAGTAGGTAATAAATGTCCAGAAAAACAATCCTGCTTTTGCCGGCGATCCCGATAGTGTGATGAGCCGCGTAAAGCCATCGGCCAGATCTTCGCGGCCGTTCATCGACAAAAGATTAACCGTAATGTTGGCGATCAGAAATACCGCCACATTAATGAGTAAAATACGGTTCACCGTACTGTATACTCCATTCAAACCACGTTTTACATCACCGATAATACTCATAGGCAATTCTTCAGTAAAAAGTACGCTTATTTCGTTGATATATTTTCAACATTATAAATCCAAAAATCAGGCCACCAACGTGAGCAATATGCGCCACACGATCTTGCGGAAGATCACGAATAATCATGAATAATTCATACGTGCCGTAAAGCAAAGCCATAACGCCGAGGCGCATCGGAATAATTCCATAAATCAAAAACTGTGTATTGGGAAACAGCATAGCAGCACCCATCAATAAGCCAAATACTGCGCCGGATGCGCCAACGCAGGGTGAAAAATTAGTAAACGCCTCAAATATATCGCCATGACTGAGATCACGATAGTAACTGAATACTGCCCAGACAATGTAAATGAGTGTAGCTCCGATGCCGGAAACAAAGTAGTAGATCAGAAACCGTTTGGTGCCGAAAGTTTGTTCGAGCATTCGGCCAAAGAAAAATAAGCCGATCATGTTGAACAGGAGATGCATAAAGTCGGCATGCACAAACATACTCGTTACCGGCTGCCAGATTTTAAAATTATCGTTCCGGGGATCAAACGGATTCCAGAGCGGAAGATACTGATCCAGCACTCCGGCATTCGGATTATTTCGCATGTTTTCGAGCAAGTTCATTGCCACAAACACGATCACATTAATGATGATCAGATTGACAACGGCTTTGCCGGAACGGGTACTATGTTGGTTAGAAAAAAACATCAGCGTTTGAATCGTTTATCAAGTTCATCTAAACCAAATGTAATCACGGCGGGCTTTCCGTCGGGCGCGTGTGCGGGCATGCTGGTGGCAAAAAGTTCATCGGTGAGTGCCTGCATTTCCGCAATGCTCAGTACACGGCCCGATTTTATAGCGGTTTGTCGCGCCAGTGCCCGTGCCAATTGTTCGTGTGTAGTGAGCTGCACATCCTGTTCGCTTTGCTGATAATCGGCCAGCAAACCGGTGATCAGGTGCTGAGCATCAATTTCCTCTGTACCGGCCGGAATGCCGTGAATAACAAAGCTCCGCGGTCCGAACGGGCGAATATCAAAGCCAAGTGCATTAACGGCATCGAGCAACTGCGTAAGCAAAGCCGCATCGCGGGGCGTGAGCTCAACCGTTTCAGGAAACAATATTTGCTGACACGAGGCCGCCTGCTGTTCGAGTGCGCGCATGTACCGCTCAAACAACACCCGCTCATGCGCACGCTGCTGATCGATAACAATAACACCCGATTTGATGGTGCTCAGAATGTAGCGTTCGTGAATTTGCCATACTTGAGCGCCTTTTATTTTTTCCTCCGGCTCATCGTCGAAAGCGCTGTGCTGGCGAACATTTATTTCGGTGTATTCCTGCACCTGCGGCACTTCTGTTGCTGCAGTCGGACTTACATGCAGGGCATACAGTTCCTGCCAGTTATCGAGATTCTTTTTATCGCGCGATGAAAGTGCAGAGCCGGAATATCCGTTTTTGCCTGAAGCCGTTTCACTGGCAAACGGATTGTAATCGGGGTTAACATGTATGCCGGGCGCAGAAACGGGAGCTTCGTTTTTATACGGAATTTCGATGCTCTGCTCGATTTCAAAATCGATTGTTGGCGTGATGCTGTATTGTCCGAGTGCCCGTTTCACCGCCGAGCGCAGCAGGGCATACACTGAGCGTTCGTCTTCAAACTTCACCTCTGTTTTTGTGGGGTGAATGTTTACGTCGATGGTTTTCGGATCAACATCCAGGAACAGAAAATAGCCGGGATGTGAATCAGCCGGGAGCAGCTGTTCGAAAGCGCCCTGCACGGCGTGGTGCAGATAGCCGTTTTTGATAAAGCGGCGGTTGAGGAAAAAGTACTGTTCGCCGCGCGATTTTTTGGCGAACTCCGGCTTCACAATAAAACCGGTAATGCGCACGATGTCGGTATTCTCATCAACCGGCACAAGGCGCTGATTGTAGGGACTGCCGCAAAGTCCGGTAATGCGCTGGCGGAAATTACCGGCGGCGAGGTGAAAAATTTCGGCACCGTTGTGGTGCATGACAAAAGCAATATCGGGATGCGCCAGAGCGACGCGCTCAAACTCATCGAGAATGTGGCGGAATTCGGCAGCATCTGATTTCAGGAAGTTGCGCCGCGCCGGTACGTTGAAGTAGAGATTTTTAACGCTGAACGAAGCGCCTTCGGGGCAGTTTACAGGCTCCTGACTGAGCACGCGGCTGCCTTCGGTTTTGATGCAGGTGCCCAGTTCATCGGCCGGGCGGCGGGTGCGGAGTTCAACATGCGCTACAGCAGCAATAGAAGCCAGCGCCTCGCCTCTGAAGCCCATGGTATTCAGGCGAAAAAGATCATCGGCCAAAGCAATTTTGGACGTAGCATGCCGCTCAAAGCAAAGCCGGGCATCGGTTTCCGACATGCCTTTGCCGTTGTCGATTACCTGAATGAGCGTGCGGCCGGCATCCTGCACAATCAGCTGAATACGTGTGGCTCCGGCGTCAACTGCGTTTTCGAGAAGTTCCTTTACCGCCGAAGCAGGACGCTGGATAACTTCACCTGCAGCAATTTGGTTGGCAACAGAATCAGGAAGCAGGCGAATGATATCGGACATAGAGCCGGAAATGCTGTTTTGATGAATACTGCAAATTTACGGAGTAAATCGGGGATTGCAGCATATAAAGAACGTTAAGAGTTTTGTTTGTATAAGTTGTAGGGACGCGATGCATCGCGTCCCTACAACTTATACAAAACCATGAAAACTAATTTAGCAGTAAAATAAAATCAGGCCTCATCATTACTTTTTTCTTCGGCTGGTTTTCCCATAAACCAAGTAGTTACAAAAGCCGCAAATGTGCCAAACAAACCAACCCCAACCGTCATCAGTACAACAGCAATCAGCCGGCCTTCGGTAGTTACCGGATAATGATCGCCGTAACCCACTGTGGTGATGGTAGAAAATGCCCACCAGAGTGCATCTTCACCAGTTTTGATGTTTGACTCGGGATCTTTTTCAACCTGAAGTATGGCAATAGAGGAGAAGATGAGCAGCAGCAAAGCTACCAGTGCAGCAGCGGTAAACGTACCCTCTTTGCGCTTCCGCATAACATGCTTAATCAAATGCCGGGTCGACTGAAAAGCCCGCAGAATACGCAGCAGCCGGATCAACCGCAGCAAACGACCATATCGGAACATATCAAGCGCCGGAATACTGGAAAGCAAATCTATCCAGCCCCATTTCATAAACACCAGTTTGTTTTCGGCACGTTTGAACCGGATGCTGAATTCAATCAGAAACAATACACAAACAAGATTATCAGTAATAGCCAGTACATGCGATACATTTTCGGGGAGATGAAAGAATGTATCCGCAATCATTGCCACTAAAATGTAAACCGAAAGGATAATGATGGCAATGCTCAAACTGTTTACCGGCTCAGTTGGAGCAGTAGTTGTCGTTTCGTTGTTCACAGACTCAAATTTTAGTCTCAAAATTTGCAGATCTCCCGCGTCTGTGAATCAGCAAATGGAATGATTTTCTTTTCCCCGGATGTATGGATGTGTTTTGAAGGTGTAAGCTGTTTTGAAGAAGTAAAATATCAACAGACGTTCGGCACTACAGTGGAATGTGTATTTATGCTTTTGTATGGCTAAACTATTTGCAGGGAAATATCGCTGGGATACACTTCGGTTAAAAAACTGGAGTTATTCGGGAGTTGGAATGTATTACCTGACACTGAATACAGCCGACCGCATTCATTATTTCGGAGAAATAATGAATGGTGAAATGCACCTTTCAGAAATCGGAAAAATTGCTCAGCAGGAGTGGCTGCGCTCTGCAGATTTACGACCCGATATGAATTTGTTTCTCGGTGAATTTGTTGTGATGCCTGATCATATACATGCCATTATCGGAATCAATGAAAATGAGCACAATATCATGCAGCGAGGTCAGAATGAGCTGTACCGCAATACATTTGCTCCGCAGAGCAAAAATTTAGCTTCGGTCATTCGTGGCTATAAATCGGCTGTTACAACCTACGCCAGGAAGAATAATTTGCCATTTAAATGGTTGCCGAGATATTACGAAAGTATTGTTGAAACGAAAGAAAGCTATGACCGGATTTCGCGGTATATCAGAGATAACCCGAAAAACTGGAAACAATAAAAGTTATTTAAACATTGTTGTCTAGTCAGGACGCGATGCATCGCGTCCCGACAAGTTTTTTTAGCCGACTTGTTTTTTTAGTCGACTAGTTAGTTGTTTAACTGACTAGCTTGTTTCTTTTAAAGCCGACTAGTTTTTTAAAGCTGGCTAGTTTGTTTTTTTTAAGCCTTACAAGTTTTGTTTTCAATGTTCAGTAAATGTTTAACAGGCTTGCTGTTGAAAACTCAACAGCAAGCCTGTTGAGCCCCCGGCCGATCACGGTACATTTATTGTCTGAAAACCTACAGTTATTCATTTGCAGTGAAAACAGCATGAATACTGATTAATTTCACTCTGCTGAACGTTTGGTTATGAGATTTCTTCGATATTCTGTTTTTATACTTCCGCTGTTGCTGCTGGCTCCGGCGGTTCCTGATTCCAATGCTTTTTCTGCCGGTGCTCAGGTTAGTGCTGCTTTGCCTCGTGTGGGAACAGTGCCCCAAGTGCCGCCGTTTCTGGAGCTCAGCGATACCCGCTGGACGGATTCGGTGATGAAAACACTTACGCCCGACCAGCGTATTGCACAGTTGTTTATGGTAGCGGCGTGGTCGAATAAGAATGCAACCCATGTGAAGGAAATCAATACGCTTGTTTCTAAATACCATATCGGCGGGCTTATTTTTATGCAGGGCGGGCCGGTGCGGCAGGCACAGCTGACCAACAAGTATCAGGCGCTTTCGAAAGTGCCGCTCATGATTGCAATGGATGCAGAGTGGGGACTTTCAATGCGTATCGACAGCACAGTCGTTTTTCCGCGGCAAATGACGCTGGGCGCTGTGCAAAACGATTCGCTGATTTACTACATGGGGCGCGATATGGCCCGGCAGTGCAAGCGGCTGGGTGTGCAAATCAGTTTTTCGCCGGATGCGGATGTGAACAACAATGCTGCAAATCCGGTTATCGGCACACGTTCGTTTGGTGAAGACAAATATGCTGTAACCCGTAAAGCCATTCTGTATATGCAGGGGCTGCAGCAAGGCAATGTGCTGGCCTGCGGAAAGCATTTTCCCGGTCACGGCGACACCGACAGCGATTCACATAAAATGCTGCCGGTTATCAAAAAAAGCAAAGAACAACTCGACTCGCTCGAACTTTATCCGTTCAAAGGCCTTATCAGCAGCGGAATCGGCAGCATGATGGTTGCTCACCTCTCGGTGCCGGCTTATGATACAGCGGCCAATACACCTACAACACTTTCAAAAGCTGTGGTTACAGATTTGCTGCGTACTCAGCTTGGCTTCCGCGGATTGGTGTTTACCGATGCGCTGAACATGAAAGGTGTAAGCAGCTTTTACGCACCGGGAGAAGTTGATGTAAAAGCTTTGCTGGCCGGAAATGATGTACTGCTGTTTTCAGGTGATGTACCCAAAGCGCTTACTGCAATAAAAGCAGCCATTGCACGAAAAGAAATTTCGCAGGCTGATATTGATGAGCGCTGCCGCCGCATTCTGCTTACCAAGCAGTGGCTCGGGCTCACCAAAAAGCAAACGGTGAAGCTGAAAAATTTAGTCAGTGATCTGAACACTCCGGCTTCATCGTGGCTCAATCATCAGCTTGCTGAATCGGCTGTTACGCTGCTGCGGAACGAAAAACAATTGCTGCCGATTCAGCGAATTGATACATTCAGCATTGCCTCGGTAACATTGGGCAGCAGCAAGCCTGGTCTCTTTCACGAACGTCTTGCTGTGTACGCAGCAGTTACACCGTTTGCACTTGACAACGATTGCAAACCTGCTGAGTATGATACCGTGCTCAAAAAACTGAAACCGCATAACCTTGTAATTCTTGCATTGAGCGGACTCAGTCAGCGTACCGCCAATAATTTCAACATTCACCTATACACACAGCGATTGGCGGACACTTTGCTGAAAATGGGCAAAACGGTTGTTGCCGATGTATTCGGTTCTGCTTATGCTGCAAATCAGCTTCCGGCATTGCTGCGCTGCCATGCGGTAATTATGTCGTACGAAAGTTTGCCTGCTTTGCAGGATGTTTCGGCTCAACTCATCTTCGGCGGTGTTTCGGCTCAGGGCAAACTTCCGGTTTCGCTGTATGGCTGGAAAGCCGGAACTGGTTTAACAACTCCAGCTGCAACACGGTTCCGTTATGTGCCCATGGAAGCAGTTGGTTTCAGCCGCGAGGCAATGAAGCGCATCGATTCTATGATGGCTGCAGCTATTGAAGCCAAAGCGTTTCCGGGCGGACAACTCTTTGCTGCCAAAAACGGAAATGTGTTTTTGATGAAGTCGTACGGATATTTCACCTATGCCAAAAAGCATGCAGTGAATGATATGGATTTGTATGATTTGGCTTCAGTAACAAAGATTCTGGCGACAACTCCTGCGGTAATGCGGAAAGTGGAAAAGAAGCAGATTGATCTCGACTCAACACTGAGTAAATACCTGCCCGAAACGAAGAATACAAACAAACGAAATATAACAATAAGAAGCATGATGGCTCACCAGTCGGGATTGGAAGCATGGATTCCTTTCTGGAACAAGACGGTGGACAAAAACGGAGTTCGTAAAAAGTCGATTTACCGAACTGCTTATTCTGATTCTTTTCCGATCTATGTTGCTCCCGGAATATTTATGAAATACGATTATCTGGATTCGATGTATTATGAGTTGCTGGGTTCGGGAATGAGTGCCGGAATTGGTTATAAATACAGTGATCTCTGCTTTTTCTTTCTTAAACGGATTATCGAAAAGCAGGAAGAAATACTCCTTACCGATTATGTGAATGCTAATTTTTATCGCCCGCTTGGCTTGCCCACAATTGGCTATCAGCCCGGCTTACGTTTCCCCGCTTCGCGCTGTGCACCTACGGAAAATGATTTGAAGTTCCGCGGCCAGCTTATTCAGGGCGATGTACACGATCCGGCCGCAGCTATGCA
This sequence comes from Synechococcus sp. UW140, assembly GCA_943371015.1. Taxonomy (GTDB): domain Bacteria; phylum Bacteroidota; class Bacteroidia; order Palsa-965; family Palsa-965. Next base: position 11,705 of record CALRTD020000019.1, read on the forward strand.
GGGCGGTATCGGCGGACATGCCGGTGTGTTCAGCAATGCGAATGATGCCGGTGTAATGATGCAGATTTACCTGAATGGCGGCAGCTACGGCGGCATGCACTTTTTTGACTCTTCAACTGTAAACGAGTTTACCAGCTATCAATACTCAGGCAGCCGCCGCGGTCTTGGTTTCGATAAGCCCGATCCCGAAACATTTGTTCCCGCCTGCGAAGGCATATCGCTCAAAAGCTACGGCCATCAAGGCTTTACAGGCACACAAGTTTGGGCCGATCCCGAAACCGGAATCGTATTCGTGTTTCTGAGCAACCGCGTTTATCCGGATGCTGATGATAACAAACTTGCCCGAATGGGGGTAAGAGGAAAGGTGTTGAAGGAAGTACTGAATGGGTTTGAAAAAAGTGTAAAGTGAGGAGTGTAAAGTGTAAAGCGGTTTAACTACACCCACAAACGGCTGACCAAAGGTCAGCCGTTTGTGGTTAAATACATTCATGTATTACGAGACACTCTCCACATTACACTTTTCACTTCAAAAAGAGATCTTTGACAGAAGCTGGTTGCTCTGTTTCCCGCCATTTAAAGTCTTTGAGTAATGCCTGACGCGGCGGTAAGTCGAGCGGGGGGTAGAGTGAGGCATCGGGTTTTTCGTAGAAACTGATGCCGGTAACTTTACTGTCTTTTACTTCGATCCGCAGACGGCTGCAATCTGCCCGGTTTACGCCGATGAGCAGGCCCTGATCGCGGGCATAGTAGAGCGTTTGTCCGTTGCCTTTCACATCAATTGTTACCAATTGATTATTGGCAAAGTAACCGGTCATGTGTTTGCCGCGGATTTGGTTGAAGCGAGTGCTGTCATCGCGCGAGGCAATAAACGCGAGGTTATCAAGCTCAAGCCGTTTTACTTCGCCTTTGTGCGTGATGATGGAAACCCGCTCGGCGGTGAGCTGATTACCGCCCGACCAAAGCACCGGATCACCAAAAAGCCGCATCGTACTGTCGGCCGAAGTCCAGGCCAGCGAATCGCAGCGTCCCTGCAAATCGGTTTTGTAAAAACGAACACCACGGTAAGCCCGCACCAGCCGCTGTACTTCGGCACTGCTGTCTTTGGCTTCTCCGATTGTCATCGTTTTCAGCGTATCGGCATGCAGAAAGAGCGAGTCTTTGTCAAACATCTGAATAAACAAAGCATCGCGGGTAACTACTGATGTTTTTGTTCGCTCATTGTGCGTGGCAAGTCCGCCGGTAATAACAATATTTTGCGTGGTGTCGGTAATCTTCACATTTCCGAAAGCTTTGCCGAGTCCGTTTCGGCGATCATACCACAAACTATCGCCGCGAAGTTCCTGAGCTTGAGTGATGATGTAGGCATTGCGCTGAAACTGGCAGACATCTTTTTTCGTGTCGTAAAAACCGTTTTCGCAATAAATAAAATCGGTACTGCCTTTTGATTTGATTGTTGTGGGGCCGAGGAAATACGCCACTTTGGTATCGGGCTGATAGCGGAGCGTATCGCAATTCATCACGTAGCGCGGATTGTTCAGCACTACATTTTTTTTGAAAGTCAGCGTCTTGGTTTCGGTAGAGTAGGTGCCGATCTGGCTGTTCAATGTATTCTCGCGGTTCACAATTTTTGCGCCGCTCACATAGCGCGCAATTTTCGAATTCATATCGTAAGCCGCCGAATCGGTGGTAAGAATCATATCCCGATCGGTGAGGCGAACATTGCGTTTCATATTTGCAATGCGTGTGTTTCCATCGTACTTCAGAAAATCGCCGTAGATGTGAACAGAGTCGCCTTGCTGAATATGAACGTGTCCGAATGCTTCGAGCGTATTACCCGCAGTACGCAGGTGAGCGCTGTCGCAATACATAAGCGTTCCCTGGTGCTCGAACACTACATTGCCGATCAGTCGCTGATAACCAAGACGCTGATCGCCGATGAGTCTTTCGGCATTGCGCACGGCAATTTGTTTGCTGTTGGTGGTCACAACAGTTTGCGCATTAAGGAATAATCCGCACAGCAGAAAAGCAAAAAGCAGCAGCGTTTTCATGCCGCTGCTTTCTGCAATAAAAATGCCGTAACGTTTTATGCGCTGCAACTTTAGCATTTATTGGCTGCTCAGGCCCAAACGGCGCTGCGCAGAAGTGTTTGAACGCGGTCGGGACCAACCGAAACTACATTTACAGGAACTCCTGTTTCACGTTCAATGAATCCAATGTATTCAATCAGTTCGTGCGGCATATCTTCGGGTTGGGTAAGACCGGTTAAGTCGCAGTTCCAGCCTTTCAGATCGGTATAAACGGGTTCTATAGTTACGCCGTTTATATCGTAAGGCAAACGGTCGGTGAGTTGTCCGTTGATGCGGTAATGTGTGCAAACGCGGATGGTGTCGAAAATGCTGAGAACATCGGCTTTCATCATCATCAGTTCGGTAACACCGTTAATGGTGATGGCGTAGCGCAATGCGGGCAAATCGAGCCAGCCGCAGCGGCGCGGGCGGCCTGTGGTAGAGCCAAATTCGCGGCCTTCCTGACGCATGCGTTCGCCGGTTTCATCCAGCAATTCGGTTGGGAACGGGCCTGAGCCAACGCGTGTGCAGTAGGCTTTGAAAATGCCGATTACATTGCCAATGCGAGATGGAGCAATACCGAGACCTGTGCAGGCGCCGGCGGCCATTGTGTTTGATGAGGTCACAAACGGATAAGTGCCGAAGTCAATGTCGAGCATTGAGCCCTGCGCACCTTCTGCAAGAACAGTTTTTCCGTTGCGCAGCATATCGTTTACAAAATGCTCGCTGTCGATGCGTGTGAGTTCACGCAGCGTTTCGATGCCTTCAAACCAGGCGGCCTCGAGATCTGTTGGATCTGTATCGGCATCCATAAAGCGAAGCAGTTCGCGGTGTTTGGCTACGAGTTTGTCGTATTTCTCACGGAAATCAGGAAGCTCGATATCGCCAACGCGAATACCGTTGCGGCCTGTTTTGTCCATGTAGGTAGGACCGATTCCTTTCAGCGTGGAGCCAATTTTCTCTTTGCCTTTTGCGGCTTCCGAAGCTTTGTCGAGCAGGCAGTGTGTAGGCAGAATAAGATGTGCGCGGCGCGAAACGAGCAAGCGTTTTTTTACATCAACCCCCAGCTTTCGCAGCGCGTCTATTTCACGTTTCAGAATAACGGGATCAATCACCACACCATTACCAATTACGTTAACGGTAGTGTCGTGAAAAATACCCGAGGGTATGGTATGAAGAACGTGCTTGATGCCGTTGAACTCGAGTGTGTGACCTGCATTGGGGCCGCCCTGAAAACGGGCAATCACATCATACTTCGGTGTGAGAACGTCAACAATTTTACCTTTTCCTTCATCGCCCCATTGGAGGCCCAGGAGAATATCAGCTTTCATAGAAAAGGAGTGAAATATCTTTCAGAGATATGGTTGAGGTGAGTTTACTTATCGAGGTGCATTTCTGCTTCTTCCACAGTTTCAAAAACGTGGAAAACGGCATTAAGGCGGGTGAGCAGCAAGAGTTCGCGCACTTTGCTGGGCACACAGGCAATCACTACTTCGCCGCCGGCACGGCGGGCATGGGTAAGGGCCTGAATGAGTACGTTGAGTCCGGTGCTGTTCATCAGCTTGAGCCGGGTGCAGTCAAAAATAAAATTGGCATGGCCATTTTCGGCAAGCTGGTCAACATCAGTAAGCAAAAGCGCTGATGAATCTTTGCTGAGCAAATTTCCTTCCAGACTGATTACTGCTGCTGGCTCTGTTTTGCTAATGGAGTGCGTAAAATTCATGCCGAGGGTTTTCCTTTAGTTTCCTGATGCGGACAGGTTCCGGTGGTGGCCAGTTTGTTGCAGCGGCCAAAAAAGTTAAGCGAGTGTTTCTCGATTTCAAATTCGAGAATATCGCCGGTGGTTTTTTTGATTTGCTGAATACGCGGATCGCAAAACTCAAGCACTCGGCCACAATCCTGACAAATCAAATGATCGTGCTGCTTGTAGGCATAGGCGCGTTCAAACTGAGCCTGATTACGGCCAAACTGATGACGGGTTACAAGTCCGCATTCCAGCAAAAGTTCAATGGTATTGTAGAGTGTGGCACGACTAACCCGGTATTTCTGGTTCTTCATGTGAATGTACAGCGATTCAATGTCGAAATGACCGCCCCTCACATAAATTTCATCCAGAATCGCAAAGCGTTCAGGGGTTTTGCGGTGTCCGTGCTTCCCCAAGTGCGCCGCGAATATATTTTTCACAGTTTCCCGGGTCTCTGTATCTGTCATGTTGTGTATGCGTACTGTAGCGCGGTAAAGATACTATTTTTTGTCGGGAGGCGGATAAACTTTCTGTGTTCAGAATCTGCTTGTATTTCAGGCTTTTCGCCTTTTCTGAGCAGGGTGTGTATGTGCGTGGATTATACGGTAGATCGCTACAGTCTTGTTATCAATAACATCATAAATAATAAGACATGGGAATCTACCAATCATAAGTTGCCTTAATGAATCTTCAATTTCCTGTTGCGCAAAGGGATATTCTTTTATATGTTGAACAGCTTCAAGATACTCATCAATAAATAATCGACCATATCCGGTTTTTTTATCTTCAAACCATTCGGCAAAATATCTAAGTTCTTTGTATGCACTTACAATAACTCTTATCTCAAACACAACTGTAATTATTTATCAAAAAGTTTAAGTAATTCTTTTCCCGCTTCAAAAGCATCGTATGATTCTTCTTTACCTGACAAAAACATCTCTTTACGATGTGCAATTATTTTACGGTCTTCATCAGTTAATTGAGAAAAATTGTCGGATAACTTGAGCCGTTCTTCCAGCATATTTTTTATTTCAATTAAGAAATTATCATCATCAACACGATCAATGTATTGAAAAATCTGATTTTTTACGGCATTTGATTTCATAGTAATTGAGATAAGTGAATAATCATGTTCCCGGATTAATCCTTGAAACATCCTGCACACCATTTACTTTGCGCAGCTTTTTTATCAGGTTGGTGAGGTGATTGGTGTCGTGAACGAAAAGCATAATTGTTCCTTCAAATGTACCGTCTGAGGTATCGAAACTGATGGAACGCATATTCACGTTCAGCTCACTTGAAATGATGCTTGTGATGTTATTTACAATGCCCACTTCATCAATACCCGCAACGCGAATACCGGCGAGGAACGAAATTTTTTCTTGTCCCTGCCACCGCGCTTTTACAATGCGGTAAGCATAGTTAGACATGAGCTGCAAGGCATTCGGACAGCTTACGCGGTGTATCTTGATGCCTTCGCCAACTGTAATGAAACCAAACACATCATCGCCGGCAATTGGTGTGCAGCAGTTGGCTAATTTGTATTCGATACGCGTCATATTGTCGCCAATAATGAGCATATCTTCTGCGCCGCGCTGTCCGCGAACTTCTTTGACAACCTGCTCCAGCGTGGGTTCTGATTTTGCCGGCTTGGCTGGATTGTCTTTATCGCGAATCCAGTTTTTGAGTTCGCGAAGTGTGACGATGTTTTTAGCTACCCGGTAAAACAATTCCTGCGCACTGGGCAGGCGCAAATACATTTGAAAATCATTAATATTTTTGACCGTGAAATCAATTTTCTGGTGATCGAATTTTCGTTCCAGAATTTCGCGGCCATCTTCTGCAATCCGGCGTTTTTCTTCTTTCAGCGCGCTCTTGATCTTTGATTTGGCGCGGGCTGTAACCACGTAGCCGAGCCAGTCTTCTTTGGGCTGCTGTTTGGATGATGTAAGAATCTCTACCTGATCGCCGCTGATGAGTTCGTGGCTGAGCGGTACTAGTTTGTGGTTAACTTTTGCTCCAATGCACTGTTCACCAACTTTGGTGTGAATATCGAATGCAAAGTCGAGCGCTGTTGCACTTACCGGCATTGTACGCATTTCGCCTTTGGGCGTAAACACAAATATTTCTTCGGCGAAAAGATTGAGTTTGAAATCATCGATAAAATCAAGCGCATTGTCTTCCGGACTTTCCAGCAATTCTCTGATTTTGCGGAGCCATTCTTCGAGCTGATTTTCGCGGATGTTTTCGGCCGGGGTGGCTGCATCTTTGTATTTCCAGTGAGCGGCGTAGCCTTTTTCGGCAAGTTCATCCATGCGTTCAGAGCGCACCTGCACTTCAACCCATTTGCCCTCGGGGCCCATTACCGTTGTGTGCAGCGATTCGTAGCCGTTGGCTTTCGGTGTCGAAATCCAGTCGCGCAAACGGTCGGGACTGGGGTGATAAAAGTCGGTTACAATGGAGTAAATGCGCCAGCAATCGGCTTTTTCGTTTTCGTAAGGTGTATCCAGAATAATCCGGATCGCAAACAAGTCGTAAATCTCTTCAAACGGAACACCTTTGAAACGAATTTTATTCTGGATGCTGAAGATGGATTTCGGACGGCCGTAAATGCGTGCTTTGAATCCTTGTTCCTGCAAAATCTCTTTTATCGGCTGGATAAATTTTGCAATGAATCGTTTGCGCTCGGGTTCTGTATCACGCAGTTTCTGCGCGATATCGTTGTACACATCGGGCTCGGTGAATTTCAGCCCGAGGTCTTCGAGTTCCGATTTTATGGCATTCAGGCCGAGGCGGTGCGCCAGCGGAGCATAGAGGTACAGCGTTTCGGAGGCAATTTTCAGCTGCTTGTCGCGCTTCATCGAGTCGAGCGTGCGCATGTTGTGCATGCGGTCGGCAAGCTTGATGAGAATTACCCGAATATCATCGCTGAGCGTGAGCAGCATTTTGCGGAAATTCTCGGCCTGCAGCGAGTTGGTCTGCTGGTCGAAAACGCCTGAAATCTTTGTAAGTCCGTCGATGATTTTGGCAACCTTTTCGCCAAACATTCCTTTTACATCATCCAGCGTGATGTCCGTATCTTCAACTGTATCGTGAAGCAAGGCGCAAACCACGGAAGTTGTACCGAGCCCTATTTCTTCGGCACAAATCTGTGCAACGGCCAGCGGATGATAAATATAGGGTTCGCCTGATTTGCGGCGCATGTCTTTATGCGCATCAAGGGCAACGTTAAATGCTTTCCGGATAAGTTGTTTATCGCCTTTTTCAAGGCGGCGTTTGCAGGCACGCAGCAGGCTGCGGTAGCGTTTCAGGATTTCTTTGCGTTCCTGATCCAGATCAATTACGGGAACTGACTTTGATGTATCGGCCATAAACTTCAATGCTGCAGAAAAACATTCTGCTAAAAATCTGCATTGAAGTTACGACTTTTCGCATTGTTCACCAATCATCGTGCTCCGATACGGAATCCGATGCCGATTGCGCCTTCAAAATGTCCGCCGGTAAACGGACCATTTACATTAATTTCTTCGGTAAAAGGAATGTAGAACGGATGCGAAACATCGAGGCGAATGCAGCAGAGTTCCTGCTTAAACGGAAACCAAACATAGCCTGTTTTCAGCGCAATCCCCAGTGTGTAAAAACGATTTTCATCGCTCGCCGACCAGGTTTGTCCGCGTTTGGTATCAATGCGGTAAGTGAGTGTTTGGTATTCGAATGTTTGCATGCCTATCAGATCTAAACCGGCATAAAGTCCTGAAAGTCTGTTGCTGCTTTTACCATCATTAAAATAATGTGAAATACCAACTCTGATGTACGCTCCGCGGTAGTTTGTTAAACTGCTTTCGAGATAGGTTTCGGGGGTAAAAACTTCCGGAAATTTGTCAATGGTTTTGCTTTGTACAACTTCACCGCGCTTTTTCACATCACCGGCATCGGCAGGCGAAACATACTGATAATCGCTGCCCATTACTGAACTGCCGCCAATACCCACCAGTATTGAAGTTCTGCCAAACGAGCGCTCCAGCGATGATTCGTAGAACTGGCGGTCGAGACCAAAATGCCAGGAAAACTGAAACATCTGTTTGTTCTGGCCAGAATTCTGCGCCTGCAAAAACTCGGGTAAAACAACTACGCTTAAAATAATTGCGATTGAAATACGGATTTGGGTCATACACGCCTTTAAACAGCATTTACGACACAAAAGTTGTAATAATCTGACAGCGATAGTGCTGAGATCGACAAACGGCCGTTTTGATCCGTTAAGTGGAAGCCGATTTTTACTTTATTGTCTCAAAACTCTCTACCAGTTCATCAAAAACAGCCTGATACGCTAAAAACTCGCCCGGCTTGGAATTGTCTGCTATACAGTTAAATACGTACACGTCATTACCGTTTATCAGGATGGCGTTCATAAAACCAACCGTAAGATTGTCAACCGTGTACATGCCATATCGTCGAAAACCAGTAGTTTTCTTAAGTGTGAAATATTGCTCGTCGATTACTTCAACCCGATTTATGGCCTGGTGGAGCATATTCAGCTGATCAGCCGCCAATTTTTCGAGTGTTTCGTTTGGGCCCAGCACAGCTTTTACCACATTCACTGCCGGAGGCTGTACAACTGATGTATCAGCCATGTTTTTCTCGAAAATGGCCATCAGTGCCGGGTTGGGCGATTCCACTTCAATCCATAGTTTCGGAATCCTGAGGCGGATGTTCATTGCTGCATTCTCAAACTTCCGTTTTTCGAAATCGGTGATGTCTAAGGTGCGCACTGCTTTTCCGGAGCTGAACTGATTGACGGAAACCAGTTTGCCGGTTGTGTCAAAGCGTTTCCACACGCCGGCCTGCACATCATTCACAAACAGGCCTGAGCCAACTACAACGCCGGCTGCATTCCGCAATACGGCTGTTCCGTTTTTCTTTCCGTCGCGCACCGGTACTTCCAGTCTTCCGCTGTCGGTCTGGAAAAACACGGGTTGGAGTGCGGCTATCGAATCTTCGGCTTTCTTTTTATCGGCATTGTCTTTAGCCGAACAAGCCGCAAGCAGAGAAACAGCTAGGGTGATGCAAAACAATCGGA
>CALRTD020000020.1:0-20295 GCA_943371015.1 Synechococcus sp. UW140
TTGCAAGCTCTCACGTGGCGCAATTGCAGCAGTAACGTTATTCCCAAATTATACCGTGCTGTATGGTAATCAGGACGCAATTGCAGTGCTCGGTTGTAATAGTTTGCGGCTAATTCGTAATCACCGAAAAAGTTATACAGATTGCCAATTGAATTGAGCAGATACACATCGTTCGGATTTTTCTGCAACAGACTTTCGTATTTCCGCAGCGCATTCTGGTAATCGCCGAGGTGTTTGTTCAGCACTGCTTCATTGTAGAGTGCATGATCGGTTTGTGCATCTTCAGAATAAATGCGGATATCGTTTTGTGCGGCTGCATACTCTTTTTGCGCCGTAAGCACTGAACTGCGCAACACAAGTGCCTGACGCAAATCGGGATTAATGCGCAGCGCTTTTTCAAACCAGTGGAGTGCGGCAACAGTATCGCCCTCTATTTTGCTGAGGTAGCCCAAATGGCAATAGCTTACTGCATACAATGAGTCATAAGAAATTGCTTTTGTAAACCAGCTTCGTGCTTCAGCATAGCGCTGTTCTTTTTTCAGCATCATGCCTTTGATGTCGGCCGCCTGCGCGCTTTGCGGTGAAATGCTCAGCAGTTGGTCAATGTACTTTTGTCCGGATAAAGTTTGTCCCAGAAAATAGCTGGAAAGTGCCGCGCAGGTTAGCGCTTCTGTATCCAGCGGATTTTCCTGCAAACGTACATCTGCCGCAGCAAGACTCGAATCAAAATGGCCTTCAATAAGTGTGCGGTCGGTGAGGCTGTAGCTCAACCCCGGCTGATATGGATTGCTCAGTATCTGCTGCACCGGATCATCGCTGCCACTGCGGAAATCGGTTTTCAGCGTCATCAGTCTGCGCTGCGGATCGAGAAACAATGCCGCATACGGGTTAAGCTGTGTAGCCTGCTGGAAATCGGCATTGGCTTCCTGCTGCCTGCCGGTTACCGCATACAGCCGCCCGCGGTGTACATACGCCTCGGCAAAGTCGGGAGCTGCTGCCAGTGCATTGTTGTAATGCTGCAATGCCTGCTCTGTTCTTCCAAATCGCAACTCTGCATCGCCAAGCGTAATCAGTTCAAGTGCCGGATAAAAGTTAGAGGGAACACCGCTTCCTGTTTGTGCAGTTGCTCCAAACGTGACCAACAATAAAAAAATCAGAAATACAAAAGTCCGCATGGCTGTTGTTTTATTTTAAAACAAACAGCAGCTATTGATGTTTTTCGGTGTTTTAATAGGGAATTAATATGCTGCAAATTGCTGTTTTTGTTCTTATTTATAAGTTTGTAAATGAGGCTATTATGAAAAAAAAGAGTGTTGCACAACTACTGCACAACACTCTTTTTAATGAATACTTAAGCTGATTAATGCGTAACCACCAATCGTTTGGTCATTACATCATTTCCAACCTGCATGCGAACAAAATAAATTCCGGCAGGCAGTTCACTTACATCAAAAGTAGTTTGGAAATTTCCGGCAGTGCGTTCAATGTTTTGAACTTCTACTTCCTGGCCTATCATATTTACAAGTGCAATGCGAACATTGGCAGCACCTGAAACAGAATATGAAAGTGTAGCTTGCTGTGTTGCCGGATTCGGATACAACTCATTGGCCGAAATTTGTCCGGCTTGCTGAACACCTGTAATTACATACTCGGCATCAAACAGAGCAACACCATTGTTGCCAACACCTTCAGCAATCCACGCATGAGCTACTTGTGTTACTACAGGATTAATTTCAACACGCGGCAGTGGTTTGAGAAGATTGGTAGTTACATCATTGTATTGCGGATTGATTACTGTCCATGTACTCGCATTGGTAAGGTTAAAATTATTAACCACATACGGGAGTTTTCCGTTAGTTGAATCATAATACGTTGCCAGGAAGTTATTGTTGGTTGGATCGTAGCTGATGTGCGGGTACAAATCGTTTTCGTTGGAGTTTACAATATCCAGACGATACCAGAAATTGGTAAAGTGCGAACGTTTATTGTAAAAGCCAATTGCATCGTGGTCTGTTCCGTTGCTGCTGTAATCGCGCTGAACAAGTACAACTGCGCTTACTCCACCGCTGTCAGAATCTTCAGTATCGAAGCTGGTTGCAATTTCCGGATGTGAACAAAGACCAATTGCAGCGCTGCTGATGGAGTCGAGGTTTTTCGGTGTAATAAATGTACCGTCAACTGTGCTTGCATTACGTGAAACATAAATATTACCTGTACGGGCTGAGATTGATGGGAGTCGCTCCCATGCTACATAATAACGGCCATTTGAACCTGAAAAACTGCGACCATACGAAATAGAAACATGGCGTGTGTAATAGCCTGTGGATGCTACCACTTCACGTTCTGTAAATGTGTTCCCTCCGTTGATTGATGCAATAAAAATTACAGAATCAGCACTGCTGCCGTAAGTGGTATAAGCTATACCAATGCTGTAACCGTTTGTGGTATTTGTTGCAGGGTGTGTGTAATCAGTTGCAATAGCTACACCATTAATTTTATTGTTGTTACCGCGAGGCAGCGTATAGTTTTCAGTAATAAAAGCTCCTGTTGTTGCATTGTACTGATCTACATACAACACATCACTCCCAGTTGCAGTAATTCTGTTTGATCCGGTAACATAAAGCACCAGGTTATTGGTGTCTGTACCGGCTACTGTAATATCAAACACAGAAAGATCGGCCCCCGGGAACGAGAATGAATTCATCTGAATCCAGGTTTGTCCGTTAGTGCGTGATCTCAAAATCGTCATCCCGCCTTCGCTTGTTGCAGCATCCTGAAAGCTATAAGCTGCATAGAGCCAGCCATTGAAAGCTACTGCAATCCGTACTTTGTTTTGATCAATAGCCGGCAGCGGATGAATAGTAACATCAGTTGAGTAAAGCGGCACTGCGGGGGGCGTGTAGGCCGGAAAATGGGTTTCTGCAGTTGTTGCCGATGAACGTGGGTTCATCGCATCTACCTGCTGGTGAGTTAGTGCATCTTGAGCAAACGTTGTCAGCGAAAGCACAAATGCTGAGGCGGAAAGTAAAAAGGTTTTCATGATTTGGTTTGGATAAAGATTCAGCTTTATTTGTCGACAAATTTATGGTGTATATCGAGGGAGAAGCGGTTTTGGTTGTGGTTGAAGTATAAGAAGTGTGATATTTTTTTTAGATGTAATAATGTTTCAAATGGTTGATATTCATGGCTAAAGGGTGGTGTTGACTTTCATCTTCGTGATATGAAAATGTGAAATCATGAATAGGTGATTGGTCGTATATCGTCGGTAGTTGGCAACGAATTTTAGTCTCTGCATAGCTTAAATCAATTCACGATTTACAAAAGAGAGGTTTTGTACCTTTGCCGCTCAACTCAACACTATGCCGGCACTTGTAGCTCCTTCTGTTCTTTCAGCCGATTTCGGCAATCTTCAGCGCGATATCGAATTCATCAACTCAAGTGCTGCCGACTGGTTTCACGTTGATGTAATGGATGGCGTATTTGTGCCCAATATCTCATTCGGTTTTCCGGTCATTAAAACACTTCAGCAGCACGCAACCAAGCCGCTTGATGTGCATCTGATGATTGTGCATCCGGATAATTATATTGATGAATTGGGCAAGTACAAGCCCGCAGTGCTTACCGTTCATTATGAGGCTTGTACGCACCTGCACCGCACATTGCAGCACATCAAAGCAGTTGGTGCAAAAACAGGTGTGGCGCTCAATCCGCATACACCGGTAAGCATGGTGAAAGACATCCTGCATGAAATAGACCTGCTGCTGGTGATGAGTATTAACCCTGGCTTTGGCGGACAAAAGTTTGAGCCGCTGGCCATCGAAAAAGTGCGCGAGGCAAAAGCATTAATTACCGCCAAAGGAACATCAACACTGATTGAAGTTGACGGCGGCGTTACTCCCGACAACTGTGATGCACTGATTGCCGCCGGAGCCGATGTGCTTGTTGCCGGAACAGCCGTGTTCAGTGCGCCCGACAGAAATGCAGCAATTCTGCGTCTAAAAGGTTAAACTAATATTTAGTTGATATTTTCTTTACCTAACTTTGCCGTTGAAATATCCGCGGCAAGTTATGCGTGAAGCATTTCGCAAAGATCTTTTTTGGCTTTTTATCCGGCAGTTTGGTTTTTGGCTGGTGTTCTTTGCCATTACCCGCCTTGTGTTTTTGCTTTGGAATATTGAAGAAACAACAGGCAACAGCGCTGGTGAAGTAGTTTCTGCGTTCTGGTATGCGCTTTATGTTGATGCCGCCATGATTTCTTATTTCATGGGGCTTTCGTGGTTGCTGTTTGTAGTTGCCGGTTTCTGGCAATCTCCGCTTATGCTCAAAATCAATCGCTGGTTTCAGTTTACTTTTATTGTAGCAGTAAGCATACTTACTATTGCCGAGCTTTCCATTTACGATGAGTGGCACCATAAACTCACCTGGAAAGCCTTGTGGTTTCTGCAACATCCGGGCGAGGTACTCAGCACGGCAACCACGCTTCAGCTAACACTCGGCCCGCTGTCTATTGCTGCTCTGATTATGGCCGGCATCTGGCTTTTCCGCCGCTTCGTGCCTCACGAACATGCCGAAAAACCGCACCTACTTAAACATAGCCTTTTTGCTTTACTGGCACCGGTGTTTATATTCTGGTGCATGCGCGGCGGCTTCTTTCAGGTGGTGCCGGTTCAGGTGAGCGATGCCTACTACTCGCGCTCCGATTTTCTGAATGCCGTTAGCGTAAACTCAACGTTTCACCTGCTCAGCAACTGGATCCAAAACCTGAATGCAGGTGAGCCATACAAGTTATTGCCGCAACAGGAAGCCGAACGTATTTTTGATGAATTAACCGCAACTGCCTCCGACAGCACAACCCATGTTCTCACAACGAAGCGTCCCAACGTTGTGCTTGTTGTGCTCGAAGGCTGGTCGGCAGATCTTATTCAACCGCTGGGAGGTTATGCCGGCATCACGCCGCACTTTAATGAAATGCTGCGCAACGGAATTTCTTTCGATAGCTGCTATGCCAGCGGAAGTCTTTCAGATCAAGGCATGGCGGCAGTTTTCTCGGCATTTCCGGCTCAGCCCAAAACCTCTGTTATCACTCAGCCGGATAAATACCCCAAGCTGCCTTGTATCAGCAAAGTCTTTAATGATGCAGGTTACAGCACTTCGTTTATGTTTGGCGGACAACTCAGCTACGGTAATATTCGGGCTTATATGTATCACAATAAGTTCGGACGCATTACCGAAGAAAAAGACTTTGGCAGCGAAATCCCCCTGGGTAAATTAGGTGCACACGATCAATACCTTTTCGACCGACAGTTGAACGATCTCGAAACCGAAAAGCAGCCGTTTTTTGCCGCCATGTTTACGCTCAGCACGCACGGCCCCTTTGATATTCCGATGAAACCAGAATTGAATTGGGGCGGCAAAGAAAAAGAGTACATCAACTCCGCATTATATGCCGATCGCTGCATTCATAATTTTCTTGAAGCTGCAAAAAAGAAACCCTGGTATAAAAACACACTTTTTGTTTTTGTGCCTGATCACAGCCACAATTCTCCGCGCAACTGGAGTTTCAATACGCCCCGCTATCGCCGCATTCCTATGGTGTTTTATGGCGATGTGATCCGCCCTGAATTTAAAGGCTACAGGCATAAAAAAGTATGTTCACAGATTGATTTGGCTGCTACATTACTCGGCCAGCTGGAACTTGATGCTACGCCTTTCCACTACAGCAAAAATCTCTTCAATCCCGGAACACCTGAATTTGCTTACTATGCATTCGACGAGGGTTTTGGCTGGATCCGCCCGGGAGCGCACATGGTTTATCAGGTGCGCCAAAACCGGATCGAACACGAAAAAGTAAGCGGAGAAACCCAACGCCAAAAATTAATCCGCGAAGGAAAAGCCTGGTTACAGGTAATGACAGATGAATACTGGAGATTTTAGAAGTCAGAAAGTACATCAAGCATACGCTTGAGCTCTTCTGTTTTATTCGGATATCCAAGCCTTTCGTAAGAAATAATAAGCTTGGTAATGAGGCTTCTGATAATGTTGAGATTGGAGCAGGGGGCGTAATATTCTGACTTCGGATCTAAATTCTGCTGTTTCAGATAAGCATCAATTTCTTTCCGGCTCACTACCCAGCCGCGACTGAAAGGATTAATATAAAATAATACTCTGTCGCTGTCGTCGGTGAAAGTCATGGGTTGTTCGGTACCCGCATCTACATAAGCAAGAATAAAATGATCGGGTAGATTGACACCGTACACCGGAATGCGTAAATCCTGAGCAATTACGGCGTAAATGATAGAAAGTGAAAGCGGATTTCCTTTCTTGGTTTCCAGCACATTATTGATGTATGAATTTTGCGGAGCATGGTAGTTACTCGTGTTTCCGCTGAAACTATGTACATCAAAAAGAATATGATTAATTACACGTACTTTTTCGAGAGCTGTAAGGTTATTGTTCAGCTCAAGCCAAATATCCTGTTTGATTTGTTCGATATGACGGCGAATGCGGTCTTCGTCGAGATCAGGATATTGAGTTCGTGCTACAATCAGCGCACCCTCCAGTAAATCTTGCTGTCCAGGAAGTGCCCAGGTACGCAAGCTGTTTCGGGTATAATCAAGCTGAATGCTGTGTATGATATTTTCGATGCGCTGCTGAAGCAGAGGATCAAAAGAGTTTTCCCAGGCCGATTCGAGTGCAGGAACAGCAGTACTGCCGAGAGAAAGCAATTTCTCCCGGATCTGATGAAATACATTTTCATCAGGATCGTCAAGCAAGCTGATTAGTGCGTTGAGCTGGGTACTGTCCATTTAGGGTGCAAATCCTTTACGCAAAGATAAGATTTTGTTGAGCCGGAAATCAGGTGTTTCTCAGCGGCTGTCAGGGAATTTTGTTTTGCTTTGATTTTGATGGATTTTTTGATTGATTGAGGCGCTTTTTGAACGGATACCTGGAAGGTCTCTGAGAGAAAAGCAACGAAAAGCAATCAAAAAAGACGCAAAATCATTAAAAAGAAAATTCCGTGACAGGCTCTTAGGGTTTTAATGTACAAGGCGTTCCAGTACAAGGCTGATCAGCTCGTTGACCGTTTTCTTATAGTCTTTGCTGTATTGACGGGCAACCCGGTTGGCAATAATTGCACAAATTGTGCAGCACTCATGCCCGAGCAGTTTCCCGAGGCCATACAGGGCCGAGGTTTCCATCTCAAAATTAGTTATGCGGTGGTTGCCGTGGCGGAAACTGCCCAGTTTTTCGTTTAAATCGGGCAGGGCAGGAGCGAGGCGCAATTGCCGGCCCTGCGGACCGTAAAATCCGGGAGCTGTTGCTGTAATGCCTTGGGTAAGATCGTGTGCAAGCTGGTGTAACAGTACTGATGACGCTTCCACAACATACGGATAGGGCATTCCCGGCAGCCAACC
This sequence comes from Synechococcus sp. UW140, assembly GCA_943371015.1. Taxonomy (GTDB): domain Bacteria; phylum Bacteroidota; class Bacteroidia; order Palsa-965; family Palsa-965. The sequence continues at coordinate 7,416 of CALRTD020000020.1, forward strand.
CGAATGCTGCTGAAATGCTTCGGCAATTTCACGCACATCGCAAAGGTCAAGTCCGGCATAGTAGTTCAGCAAACCATCAAGCCCCATACCGTGCGATGAAGCTACAAAACTGTCAACCGGAATATCTCCCTGCAAAGCGCCGGAAGTCCCGATGCGCACAATTTTTAAAGAACGTTTTTGCGGCAATATTGTGCGTGAAACCAGATCAATATTCACCAAAGCATCCAGCTCGTTCAGTACAATGTCAATATTGTCGGTGCCGATTCCGGTCGATAAAACAGTAATGCGTTGACCTTTAAATGTGCCGGTATGTGTGATAAATTCGCGATTTTTTACCTGATGTTCGATAGTGTCGAAATGCGCTGAAACAGTAGCCACACGATCCTGATCGCCAACCACAATTACTTTATCGGCAATTTGTTCAGGACGAAGGTGCAGGTGATATACGCTGCCGTCGGGGTTCAAAATGAGTTCTGATTCTGCAATAGGAAGCGCCATGATTTTATGCTTTTCGACGAAAATACAAATTGCTGCTGTGTTTTATACGATTTCCGTCATTTGCTGCCGATCACGTTTTGATTATATTTGCATCGTTTCAAACACCTTAACCAATACACACCGGCCACCCGAGACCATAAGCGAGAGAAATATATGAGCAACACCGTTGAAAAAATTGTAGTTCCTGTCGATTTCGGCGAACAGTCAATGATTGCACTTGAACAAGCCGGACATCTGGCTAAAATGATCAATGCAGAAATTACACTTATTTATGTCCTCGAAGGCGCAAGTCTGCTCGGTCGGATACTCTCTTCACAACAGGACGAGGCCGTTCGCAAAGAAATTGATGATAAACTTGATGAACTTTGTGTAAGTGTTGAGAAAGCACACGGTGTAAAATGCGCTAAAGTAGTCGCTCACGGTTCTGTTTATGATAAAGTAGCAGAAGTTGCTGAAATGATCAGCGCTACATTTATCGTTATGGGTACAAACGGTGCTGAAAATCTCCGCAAGCGTTTTATCGGTTCAAATGCACTGCGCGTTGTTCGCGAATCAAAAGTTCCGGTAATTACCATCAAAGGAAAACACCACCGCGATGGCTGCAAAAATATTGTCGTTCCGCTCGATCTTACCAAAGAAACACGCGAAAAAGTAAACAAGTCGATTGACTTTGCAAAACTCTACAATGCTGATATTCGCGTTGTATCAGTGCTTTTCTCTACGGATGAGTTTATTGTAAATCGCCTTACTCGTCAGCTTGCACAGGTAAAAAGCTTTATTGAAAAAGCCAATATCCGCTGCACTGCCGAAATCATAAAAGGCATCAAAGGTGATGAATCACTCGGACAAATCATTGTTGATTACGCCAACAAAGTTGAAGGTGATCTCATCATGATTATGACGCAGCAGGAAACTGATATTACCGAACTCTTTATCGGCTCAGCTGCTACAGAAATCATCCACAAGTCTGATATTCCGGTTATTTCAATTGTGCCCTCGCCCAAAAACGAGTACGTTGATTTCAAACCTTATTAATACGCTCTTCTGCTTGATCAAAACGCCTGCTTGATTCAAGCAGGCGTTTTGTTTTTCATCAGTTCAGTAAATGACGGCTGTCAGCTAATCTCAGATCAGAGATCGTTACCTTTGATTAAAACGTAAAAATTACTGATATGAGCTTTCAACTTCAAAAAATACTCGTCCCGATTGATTTTTCAGAAACCGGAATGCTGGCTCTGGAACATGCAGGACACATGGCAGGACTCGCCAAAGCCGATTTGATTTTACTGCATGTGTTACCGGTAAATCAATACCATTTCGAAATTCCGGAACCTGAACTGCATATCGAAAATTACGATCGTGTAAATGCAATTGTTGAAGAACGCCTGAATGAGGCTGTTGAATCACTGCGCGAACGCCATGGTGTGAGAGCCCGTTCACTCAGTGCCAAAGGTTCTGTTACCCGCGAAATAATTGAGCTTGCCAACGAAGAAAAGGTTGACCTCATTGTGATGGGCACACACGGAGCCAAAGGCTTTGAGGAACTGTTTATCGGCAGTAATGCGCATAAGGTTGTAAGCGTGGCAAAATGTCCGGTCATTACTGTACAAACGCACGTTACCCGTGTTGGCTTTACCAACATTGTGCTGCCCATTGACCGTTCAGTTCACTCGCGCGAAAAAGTGAATATTGCCTTGCGTTTTGCCGATTTATACGATGCAAAAATTCACATCCTCGGCTTGCTGGAGAATAACGAAGAGCACGAAAATGATAAACTTCAGATTGTACTCGATCAGGTACAGCATGCGGTTGAACAGGCAAATCTTCGGTTTTCAAGGCAAACGGTAAAAGGCACGAACCTGGCTTATGAAGCTATGCGTTTCGGTCCGGAAGTAAATGCCGACTTAATTGTAATCATGACCGAACAGGAATCATCAATAACCGGTGTTTTTCTTGGTCCCCGAGCCAAGCAAATTGTCAACCATTCGCGCATCCCGGTGATGAGCATCAAACCCAAAGAAGCGCTTCTAAGCGATTTCAACCTCGACGGCTCAACAGGCGGACTGTATTAACAGAGCGAAAAACAGAGCGAGAGCGAAGAGCGTAAAAAAAAACAGAGCGAGAGCGGAGAATGAGAGCGAAAATATCGCATCATTCTCCGCTCTCGCTTTTCGCTCTCGCTTTTCGCTCTCGCTCTGTTTTTCGCTCTGTTTTCGCTCTTATTTATTGTGTGGGTTTTCTGTAGAGCCGAAGACTTTTTTCAGGATTTCGCTGGCGCGGGCTGCGGGGTTGGTGCGGATGTTTTTCTCTTCGTTGCCGATGAGCTTGAACAGGCCGCCGATTGCCTGACTGGTAATGTAACCATCGAGATCTGGGTTTACGGGCTGCATAAACGGAATCTTGTTGTAGGCATTAATCACCGGTGTCCAGTACTTGGTGAGCTGCACTTTTTGTGTAGCGCGGTTTACCACCGGACGGAATTTTGTGGTGAGGTCGTTTGTGGTTTTGGTGCGCAGGTAGTTGGTAGCAGCAGTATCTGTTCCGCGCAAAATATTGAGACCGTCGGTAATGGTCATGCTGGTAATTGCGTTGATGAAGATCGGAGCCGCTTCTTTGGATGCTTCTTCAGCAGCATGATTCATGGTTTCCTCAAAATCGCTGATCCATTTCGGGCCGCCGGGTACCTTCATTACATTATCTTTCACTTTCTGCACTGAGGGCGGAAACGGGATACGGATAAGCGGGTTGTTGAGAAAACCGTTCACCTGTGAAGCTGAACCGGTTGATTTATCGGTTCCTTGCTGCAGGGCGGCTTTAAGGCCGTTTACAATTTCTGTGCTGGTGAGTGGTTGTCCGGGAAGGGTTCCAACCTGTTTGCCCAAATCGCCGGCTACTTTGCTGAGCTCATTGCAGGCTGCGAGCGCCATGCTGCCGGCTGCGAGAATAAATACAAACTTTTTCATTGCAGTATCGTGTTCAAAGGTGTTTAATAATGATTACGAAGCTAACAAATACTTTGCCAGAACAAAATAACCGGCTTAGGAGCTGTCCAGATTTTGTTTTTGAGATTTGTTCTTCGGCCATTTTTTTTCAGACAAGGCGTATTTTGAAGGCGATACCTGGAGCGTATCGACGAAAAATACAATACAAGATGAGAAAGAATCGGGCGTAACACATCCGAAGGATGAAATGAGGACCGCTTCTTAAACTGTAATGCCAAGTATGGTTTTTCTGAGCAGCATGAGTGCCGAAAGTGTTGCTGCTGTTATATTCCGGTTGCGGTCGCCGCCAAACTGATAGCGTTTTACAACTACACCGTTTTCATTTGCTACTCCAATATAAACCAAGCCAACCGGTTTTTCGTCTGAACCGCCGCCGGGCCCTGCAATACCGGAAACCGCAATAGCGTAGTCGGTTTTCATTCGGATGCGTGCTGCACGGGCCATTTCGGTTACTACTTCTTCACTTACTACGCCGTGCTTTTCGATCAGTGTTTCCGGTACGCCAATTTGTGCGGTTTTTACTTCGTTGGCGTAGCTTACCCAGCCGCCGATAAACCATTGTGAGCTTCCGGGTACTGAGGTAATGGCTTGTGCAATGCTGCCGCCGGTACAGCTTTCGGCTGTGCAAATGGTTTGGCCGCGTTCAAGCAGAAGTTTGCCGTTTACTTCGGCCAGTGTTTTATCGCCAAAACCATAATGCCATTGTTCTATTAATGGCAGCAATTCTTCTGCTTTAGCATCAACAACGGCGCGGACTTTACTTTCGTCGCTTCCCGAAGCACTCAGCCGCAAACGCACCACCGAGGGCGCGGGAAGATAGGCCAGTTTTATACCGAGCGGAGCCAGACTGTTTTCCCAAGCTTCTATGCGCTCAGCAATTATGGATTCGCCGATGCCTTGTGTGAGCACAGTGCGGTGGTAAATAAACGGCAGGCTGAATTTCTCGCGCAGCAGCGGAATAACGCCGCCGCTCATCAGACCTTTCATTTCGTAAGGCACGCCGGGCATGGACACAAAAATCTTTCCGTTCTGCTCAAACCACATGCCCGGAGCTGTTCCGTTGTGGTTGCGGATTACGCGGCAACCATCTGGCACCTGTGCTTGCAGCATATTTACACCGCCGGGCTCGCGGCCAAACTTTTTGAAAACAGCTCGTATGTCTTCTTCCACATCGGCATCCGTGCGCCAGCCCATCTTAAAATAATCACGCAACGTTTTTTTGGTGAGATCATCTTTTGTGGGGCCCAGTCCGCCGGTAATCAGAATCAGATCAGCCCGCGTTTGTGCTTCGTCAAGGGCTTTGACAATGTGCTGCGGATCATCAGAAACAGAAGTGATCTGCTTCACCGCAATTCCAGCAAGATTAAGCTGTTCGCCCATCCAGGCGGAGTTGGTATCTACAATCTGACCGATGAGAATTTCATCGCCAATGGTGATCAATTCGGCTAGCATGCTGCAAAGCTACGGGCGATTTTGAGTTTATGAAGAAGTCCATCACTTATTCAGTAAATATTAACACCTGTTCGAAAGCCCTTCGGCAGTGCTGCTATTGATTACCTTTGCCCTGCTGAAAATGAAAAAAACAGAAAATAAAAACCTGATTGCAGAACCACTGCTCCTGCTGCTGGCAGCTGTTGCAGTGTTCACATTGTTTTCGGTAACCAATACCAGTTTTACGATTGGTGCTTTTACGGCAAAACCAGTAAATACGATTGGCGATGTTTTGGCAACCGGCCAGCTTGAAAAAGCACCGACCATAAAACCACTTCTTGATTCAGCCTTTCTCGCTCAGCGCGGTGTTAAACTCGAAAGCGGGAAAGATAAAACCGCCATTGCCGAATACGGCTCTGATACATTAGGCGGCCTTATCCGCTTTTACCTGGCACTCGATCAGCTTCGTGCCGGAAAAAAGAAATCTGTACGTGTTGCTTACTTTGGCGATTCAATGGTAGAGGGTGATCTTGTTACGCAAGATTTACGCAAATCGCTGCAAGATACATTTGGCGGCGAAGGTGTTGGTTTTATGCCGGTAACGTCTATTGTTGCCGGATTTCGCCAAACAATCATTCACAGCTTTTCTACCAACTGGACGGATCATTTCCTTACCCAACCGCCCGGCTGTGATTGCGGCCCCGGAATCACCGGGCATACGTTTCAGCCTTCTGTTGGCGGCACAGTGCCCGAAGACTCGTTGGCTGAACCTTCCGGAGGCAGCTGGGTAAGTTACACCGCTGTGAATCGCCCGCGGCTCGACCGATTTTGCAATGTGCGCCTATTTTTTGGCCGCGGTGAGGGTGGTGTTGTTAACTGCAATGGCAGAAACTATCGCATGGAAGGCAGCAAACCGGTAAACACACTCACGCTGGCTACCGAACCCGTAAAAAAAGTGCGCGCTACATTCTCAGCCGGAAGTCCGCAATACGTTTACGGATTCAGCATGGACAGCGATACCGGTGTGTTTGTTGATAATTTCGCGATGCGCGGAAACAGCGGATTGCCGCTGGCTTCGTGGCCGGTAAATGTACTTCGCGGACTTGATGAAGAGCTGAACTATGATCTGATCATCCTTCATTTTGGGGTAAACGTTGTCAACAGCAAACAAAAAAGCTACAAGTGGTATGCCGATGACATGACCAAAGTAATTGAGAAATTCCGGCTTGCTTTTCCCAATGCCAGCTTTCTCATTGTTGGTGCTGCCGATAAAGGCTGGCGCGGTCCCGAAGGCTACACCACAGATCCCGCAATTCCCATTCTGCTTCAGGCACAGCGGCAGATGGCGCAAAACACCGGCTGCGCATTCTGGAGCCTGTTTGATGCAATGGGCGGAACCGGAAGCATGGTCGAATGGGTGAAAGGGGATACCGTTTACGCTAACAAAGATTACACCCACTTCAACCACCGCGGCGCACGCAAAGTAGCTACCTTATTGTTCAACGAATTAATGCGCGAATACGATGTCTATCATCACTCGGCTCAGAAAACTTAGTCTCGTGCCGGTGATGCTGCTGTGGCTCTTTGCCTCATGCAGCGAAGCCCCCGCGCAAAACCCGCCCGCCGGTCAAACCATCGACCAGATGCTGGCGGCTTATCCGTTCATCCGCCGCGATCTTAACGTGATCCGCAACGACAGCACCGCGCTGGCCGGTTTTTACGAAAAGCTTTGGGAACTCAAACAAGGCAAGCGCAAATCGGTAAGCATTCTGCACATCGGCGATTCACACATTCAGGCCGATTTCCTTTCCGGAACAGTGCGCGCTAATTTCCAAACCGAATTTGGCAATGCCGGGCGCGGATTGGTTTTTCCGTATCGCATCGCCAAATCGAATGAGCCGTGGACTTACAAAACAACAGCAGCCGGTAACTGGAGCTCACGCCGGATGCTGAAAGCAGAACCCAATCTGCCCATTGGTTTATGCGGCTTTACGCTCGAAGCTATAGACACCATGGCCGCATTCGGACTCAAAGTAAGTCCGCAGGGCAGTTTGAATTACGCTTTTAACAAGATCACTGTGCTGCACAGTTCCGGCCCCGGAAGTTTCAATGTTGCCGTTTGTGATCCGTTCAATTGTCGCATCGGAACCAAGCAGCCCGGCGCGCCCTCTTTTGCCACCGTTTTTACGTTCGACTCACTGCGCGATGAAATTGTGATCGACTGCATTCCGGCCGATTCGGCAGCGCGCCGTCTTCAGATTTACGGCATGGTGCTCGAAAATCAGCAGCCCGGTATTCTTTACCACATGGTTGGTGTAAACGGAGCCGAATATCGTCACTACAATGCTGCCGAGTTTTTCTTCGATCAGCTTACCATTCTCAACCCCGATCTGGTGATCGTTTCACTCGGCACCAACGAAGGTTTTTCGACCAGCTACAGTGATGAGGCTTACCGCAAAAATATCGAACTGTTTATTCAGCGACTGAAAACCGTTGCGCCGCAAACAGCCATTCTCACTACAACGCCCGGCGATTCATTTCGCCGCACCCGGCGCGGTTTTCTGAAAAATCCGGACATGGGCAAGGCCCGCAAAACTTTACTTGCTGCAAGCGATTCGCTGGGCACGGCAAGCTGGGATTTATACGGCGTAATGGGCGGTTACGGCTCAATGAGCAAATGGTACGTGGCCGGATTATCGCACAAAGACCGACTGCATTTCTCTAAAAAAGGTTATCAGCTTCAAGGCGAATTACTCAGCATGGCCATTATGGCCGGTTACGATAACTATGTAATCCGTATTCACGGAAAGTAAGCCGTATGTTCGACATCGACTTCAGCAAACTGCTTCAGCAGCTCCTTTATGATGAAAAGAACCCGCTTGTGTTCAACAGTGGCTTTTTCTTCTATTTCTTTACCATTTTTCTGTTTTTCTATTTGCTGATTCACAAACACAAACTCACGCGGGTAATTGTGTTTACGGTGTTTTCGCTGTATTTCTTTTATAAAGCCTGCGGCTGGTATGTTGGGTTTATAATGATTGCGGCGGTAGTGGATTTCAATCTTTCCAATGCCATCTGGAAAGCACGAACGCAGGCCATAAAAAAGACATTGCTCGTTTTCAGCATTCTCATCAATCTTGGTTTGCTGTTTTACTTCAAATACACCAATTTCTTTATCGAAATAATGAACGAAGCCGGAGCCGGTCACTTTGATCCGCTCAAGCTTGTGTTGCCGGTTGGTATTTCGTTCTATACGTTCGAGAATTTGAGCTACACACTCGATGTGTATCGCGGCCACTTCAAGCCCGTGAGCAGTTTTGCCGATTACTGTTTCTTCCTCTCGTTTTTCCCGAAACTGATGATGGGCCCCATTGTGCGCGCCGCCGATTTTATTCCGCAGATCAGGCAAGATATCCGCGTAACGCAGGAAGATATTGGCGCCGGGCTTTACCTTATTCTCAGCGGACTTTTCCGCAAAGTGGTGATATCCGATTTTATCTGGCTGAATTACGGGCAGTATATTTTCGATGATCCTTCGAAACACAGCGGAGTAGAATGTTTGCTGGGTGTTTATTGCTACGCATTGCGTATTTATTGCGATTTCTCAGGCTATTCGGATATGGCAATCGGTATGGCGCGGTGGATGGGTTTTAAGATTCCGGCCAATTTCCGTTCGCCATACCAGTCGGGCAACATTACAGAGTTCTGGCGGCGCTGGCACATTTCGCTTTCGGCCTGGCTCCGCGATTACCTCTACATTCCGCTGGGCGGCAACCGTAAAGTAAGCATTGGTGCATGGGTTACGGGCATTCTTATTTTCGGCGGCGCCGCAGTTTGGGCCGGCCATGCTTTTGTGCAGGAGCAGCGTATCTGGCCGCTGATCGTGCTGGTGTGCATCATTGCGCTGCTTGTGGTTCCGGCACTCATTACCCGTAAGCGCGAAACATTTGCTTCAAGCCTCAACCAGCTGCTGACGATGCTCATCGGCGGCTTGTGGCACGGAGCTTCGTGGAACTTTTTGTTCTGGGGCTTTCTGCACGGCGTTGCGCTGGCGTTCGATAAACTCCGGCTTAAAATTTTGCCGGTGTCTCAACATCCGGTGCGCCGTGTGTTGGGTGTTTTACTCACGTTCCACATTGTCTGTTTCGCGTGGATTTTCTTCGCTACCGAAGATTTTGCACAGGCTTCGGTGATCATCACACAAATCACCGGCAATTTTGCGCCCGAAACATTTTGGGCTACAGTTTCAGGCTACTGGCCGGTTATGACCATTATGCTTATTGGTTTTGCCCTGCATTTTATTCCCGAGCGCATTGAGGAAAAAGTGCAGGTTTCATTAGGCTACTGGCCTTCGTATGCTCGCGTACTCTTGCTGCTCGGCTTTATCTGGATGGTGATTCAGATGAAACAGGCAGAGCAGTTGCTGCCTATTTATTTGCAGTTTTAAGTGAGTTTCCCTTTATTGCAGCCGGTTAATGAATTTTTCATTGACAGTAATTACCGTATTTTATAGTAATGTATGGCTCTGCGAAAGAAAAATGATGATTTTGAGGAAATACTTCACCTCATTGAAAGTGCCAAGGCGCGTGCCTACCAGAAAGTGAACGAAGAACTTGTTCGGCTCTACTTTAATGTTGGCGGCATAGTTTCACTTCGCGTATCACAGGGGATCTGGGGCGAAAGCACAGTTGATGATTTGGCCAACTACATTGAAAAGCGCTTTCCGGGAATGAAAGGTTTTAACCGCCGCGGCCTTTACCGGATGAAGCAATTTTACGATACCTATACCGATCCTGCATTTGTGTCACCACTGGTGACACAAATGCAAAACGCTGATAATGAAATAGTTGAAATTGTGTCACCAGCGGTGACACAATTAGATGAGTTGGAGAAAAGAGCCGGTGCATTTGTTTCATCAGTGCTAACAAAGATTAGCTGGACGCATCATTTGCTGATCCTTTCAAAAGCCAAATTGCCCGAGGAGAAGATGTTTTACATTTACCAGTGTATCCGCGAGAAACTTTCGAAACGTGAGCTGGAACGGCAACTCAATTCAGCCACTTTTGAGCGAACTGTGTTCGCTAACCAGAAAATAACGCCGGAAATACTGCAACTCCCGAAAAACCTGTTCAAAGACCCATATATTTTTGAGTTTCTGGATTTACCCGAAGGTCATTCTGAAAAAGATCTTGAAACAGCTTTGGTGAAAAATCTGCAAAAGTTCATTCTTGAAATTGGGAAAGGCTTTACTTACATGGGCAGTCAATTCAGAATGCAGGTTGGTAATAAAGATTATCACACCGATCTTCTGTTTTATCATCGTGATTTGCAGTGCCTTGTTTTGTTTGAGCTTAAAATTCAGGAGTTTGAGCCAGAATTTTTGGGGAAACTTAATTTTTATCTCGAAGCACTCGACCGGGATGTAAAACGGCCGCATGAAAAACCGAGTATCGGAATATTACTTTGCAAAGGAAAAGACACCGAAGTCGTGGAGTATGCTTTAGCCAGAAACTCTTCGCCGGCAATGATTGCTGATTATGAAACCAAGCTTATTCCGAAAGATTTGCTGGCTAAAAAACTTAACCAGTTGGTCGAGGAATTATCGGCAACAGATTAACCGCAACTAAACAATATCCACGTTTAATTAGCACCATTTTTAGGCTCATTTATTCATTTTCAGGTTATCTGCCCGTTCAATTTCCAGTTATTTTCTGTTGAAACGAGTTTTTCCTCAATGCAATCGCTTCATTTTCATTATTTTCGCCGATAATCTCAAAAAAACTGTGTGCGTATTTGCCACACTCAAAAAATATCCGATATTTGCACTCCGTTTTCGGAAAATAAAGCATTGAGTCATGTCAAAAGTTTGTCAGATTACCGGTAAGCGCACCATTGTAGGTAACAACGTGTCGCATTCAAACCGCAAAACCAAGCGTACTTTCACTCCGAACGTACACAAAAAGCGTTTCTTCCTTCCCGAAGAAAACCGCTTTATCACCCTGAAAGTGTCAACTTCAGGAATGCGTACCATTAACAAAATCGGCATCAAAGAAGCCCTCAAGCGTGGTGCTGAGCTTGGTTTGATCCGCCTGTAATACCTATTCACCGGTTAATATCCGGTTGATACCTTATAACAAACGTTGTTCGCTTCGGCGGACAACGTTTTGTAGTTTTGTCTCGGCTGGTCATTCGGTCGGGACTTTTTTTAATCAACACAGCTTATGCGCTCACTCCGTGCTTTTTGGTTTTTGCCATTCCTGCTGCTTATTTCTGCCGGCGACGGTGGCAAATACAACTACGATACTGATTTGCTTACGCCCGAATTTCACGAAGGACGCCGCAATGCGCTCCGAGCCTTAATGCCCGACAGTTCAGTTGCTGTGTTCTTTGCTTCGCCGGTGCGCAACCGGGCTAATGATGTGGATTACGATTATCATCCCGATCCGAATTTCTACTACCTCACCGGCTTGCGCGAACCTAATGCTATGCTGCTGGTTTTCAAAGAGAAAATTGCCATTGATACATTATTTACCAATGAAATTCTGTTGGTGCAGGACCGCAATCCGGGAGAAGAAGCCTGGACTGGCCGGCGGTTAGGGCCTGCAGGTGCAAAGAAAACGCTGAAAATAAGCCGGGTGCTGAGCAACAAAGCTTTTGCTGACCTGAAAATAGATTTCAAGCGATTCAGCAAAGTGCTGTTCGATAAACTTCCGCAGGATATTCGCGATAACACCTACGATTCCGGCGATTTGTATGATCTGGTAACCCGTTTTGGCCGCCGTACAACAGGCAACACGAACAACGAAAACCAGCGGCTCGAAGAGTACATGGCTATCTTACGCCAGATCAAGCAGCCCGAAGAAATGGTGCTGCTGCGGAAAGCCATTAACATCAGCTGTGCAGCACATATCGAGATGATAAAAGCGCTGGAGCCGGGCATGGGCGAATATGAAACTCAGGCTATTCTGGAATACGAATTTCGCCGCCGCGGTGCCGAAGCTGTTGGCTACCCAAGTATCTGCGGCGGAGGTGAGAATACCTGCATCCTGCATTACACCACCAACCGGAAGCCTTTAACCGGGAATAACCTCATTGTGCTTGATGCCGGAGCCGAATACCACGGCTACACCGCCGATATTACCCGAACTTTACCGGTCGACGGGAAGTTCTCGGACGAAGAAAAAGCCATTTATAACATAGTGCTCGAAGCACAGATTGCCGGAATTACCGCATCCCGCGCCGGTAACGAATTCCGCGCTCCGCACAAAGCCGCCGTAGCCGTGGTAAAAAAACGTCTGCTTGAGTTAGGCATTATTACCAAAGAAGAGGATTTCCAGAATTATTTTTTCCACGGAACATCACATTACCTCGGTCTTGATGTGCATGATCCCGGTTTGTACGGTCGGCTGCAGCCCGGAAATGTAATTACGGTAGAACCTGGCATCTACATCCCCGAAGGCTCGCCCTGCGATCCGAAATGGTGGAATATCGGGATTCGTATTGAGGATGATATTCTCATTACCACCGGAGATCCGGAGAACCTTTCGGGGGCAATCCCCAAAGCAATACCCGAAATTGAGGTAATGATGCAGGTGGAAAGCTACCTGAACCGCCGGCCGGAACTGCCTCAGGGACATCAGCATCACTAAATAGATGATTTGGCAGAAAAAAATACATTCTGAATTTGCGTAAACGGGAGGAATGATTACCTTTGCCGTCCGATTAAGTAAAAGCACAAATTACCATGGCTAAGAAAGGTAACCGCATTCAGGTAATTCTCGAATGCACAGAGCATAAAGAAAGCGGGCTTCCCGGTACTTCTCGTTACATCACCACGAAGAACAAGAAGAACACACCCGAGCGTATTGAGATGAAGAAGTACAATTCTATCCTCAAGCGCATGACCGTTCATAAAGAAATTAAGTAATCAACAGGCTAACGTCTATCCG
>CALRTD020000021.1:0-19277 GCA_943371015.1 Synechococcus sp. UW140
TGCTCCAGTGGTTCGTATTCCAAAAGCCAGGCTGCATCATTAGAAGCTGGCTGATAGTGGCCTCCATCTGTTCTGAACACCGAAAGCCGGACACGACCCGATAAAACATTGTTAGCCTGTGCAAGTTTACGAATCCACTCGGCCAGGGAAAGTGTAATGAAACCAGCCGGCAGCCTGAGTTTCAGCTGCTGTACTCCGGCCATGAGGCGTTCCAGATGCCGCTGCGGAAAACAGGCTTCACCACCAATCATACGGATGGTTTCAAACACGCCATCGCCATAGCGAAAAGCGCGATTGCCGGTGCCAAATTGCACCTCATCGCTACCGGTGAGCTTGCCGTTATAGATAATCTGGGTCACAACTGGTTCGTTTCCTGGAATGTTGTACGCAGCGGAGAATGAAATGTTTAGGTTCTCCGATCTAAATATACATAAACGATTTCAAACGGAACAGCCAGTTGACTATTCGCTTCCACTTATTTCGACCGAACTGTTGTTACCCGGGAAAATTCCCGGTTAAAATAGCTACGAAACGTGCGAAAAGCCACCCGAAGAACGGCAGCAGAAAAACAAATCCGTAAACACCGCCCCAGAAGTGTGCATCGTGCCCAATATTACTGTTGCCGCGGCGTGCCAGAAAATAGGAAATGGCGAGATACACAATGCCAAACATCCAGGCCGGCATCGGAATTGCAAAAAATACCTGAAGTGTTGCTGTGGGATCAAGCAAGATAAATGCAAACGTTACTGCCGATGTTGCACCCGATGCGCCAAGTGCATTGTACCACTCATGATCACGATGCTTGAACATACTGTAAAGCGATGAAACCACACCGGCACTCAGGTAAAACAACACATACATCAATCCGCCCCACTGCGTGCCAAACAATTCTTCGTGCCTGAACGCATTCTCAACATATCCGCCCATGTAATACAGCGAAACCATGTTGAAAATAAGGTGCATCCAATCGGCATGCAGAAATGTGCTCGAAAGCAAACGATAATACTGCCGGTGATGCCAAACTGCAACACCGTTAAAGATCATTCCGTGCATCAGGGCCGGGCGTTCCCAGGCTTGCCACGAGATAAGGGCTGTGATGCCCATGATAATATAGGTAAGGTAAGGATCTGTGCTGAGCATAAAGCCGGATCAGGGTTTGAGATAGTTTCCGGCAAAGCCGGTTGATTTGCCGCGCGGTATCGAAAGGCTTTGCCACTTTGTTCCTTTCTGCCACCGTGCCAAAGTTACAATTTGTCCGCAATGATAACTGTAGTGTGCAACCTGCCGCATTAATGCCTGAAGCACGGTAAGCGGCTCCTTGCGGATATACACGTGCTGCAAAAGATGCCCGGCGGTAACCGTTGAAAGTGCTGCAAACAATGTGCTCCAGCCTTTCTCCCACTCCTGCATCAATGCTTCGCGCTGCAAAGGTTGCTGCTCAAATTCAGCATCGCGGTTGCGCCAATCTTTCTCTCCGTCGGAAGTCAGGAAGTCTGTCCACCGAGAAAGCAAATTACCTGCCATGTGCTGAACGACAATGGCGCAACTGTTACCATCTTCAAATGGAATGCGGATAAACTCATCATCATCAACCTGCAGTAAGGCTTTATCAGCTAATCCTTTCATCCGCTCAAATTCAAAACGAATGGTTTCAAGGAGATGTATTTCGGTTGGAGTTGACATAAACAGAATGTTGAGTGATGAGTGTTGAATGATGAATGCGTTAAGCAACTTTATGTTCTCAAAATTAACGAAAAGTAGTACGCTAAAAATTGGACTTTACCTCAACTATATAATCGGACAAGTGGTACGGTAAACCATATCCATTTTTGCAACACATTTATAATTCATAATTCAGCATTTATCGAATCGGGATCCAGATTTCTTCCTCAGCTTGCGGATCATCAGGCCGATAGCCGGGATTAATTTTCTCAAAACGTGGCCGGCCTGTATCAAATGTGTAACCCGAAACCGGAAGCCATGTGCCGAATATAAAACCAAATGTTTGTGCAAAAGCCGCTGCCGGACCTTTGTGTATGAAGACAGCATATTTACCTCCGGGTAAAATGAAATGCTCCATTCCGTCGGGTAAATTTCCGGGGGCTGCTACTTCAATTGCAGCCCATTTTTCAAAAACGGTTTCTGCTGTAATTGTTGCCGGAGTTGTGTCTGGCGTAAAAACATTTACAGCATACACTACTTCACCAATGTGATTTTCGATACTGTTCCGGTGCGGCATAAATGAACGAAACAGTTCTGCTGTGCGGTCAGCGGCAAACGTCATGCTTAATCGTTTACCGGCTATGTACTTGGAAGAAGTCGATTCTACACGTGGTTCTTGCATTAAACGAAGATATAGAAACGATGTAAGCAATCGAATTCCGGATAAAATCAATTCAGCATTCATCATTCAACATTCATCATTTATTTTAGCGGTATGAAAAAGCCAACCAATACCGACGAGTACATAGCTTCATTTCCGTCTGAAACGCAGAAGCAGCTTCATGAAATTCGTGCTATTATCAAAAAAGCTGCACCAAACGCAGAGGAGGTGATCAGCTACGGAATGCCGGGGTACAAGCAACACGGCATGTTGGTTTGGTTTGCCGGTTATGCACAGCATATCGGTTTTTATCCGTCGGGCTCAGGCATTGAAGCCTTCAAAGATCAAATCACAGCTTACAAGAATTCAAAAGGAGCTGTGCAATTTCCGCTTAGTAAGCCGCTTCCGAAGAAGTTAATTACTGACATGGTAAAATTCAGGGCATTTTTTGATGCCGAAATTGCTGCTGTAAAAGAAATGGCAAAGGCTGCTAAAAAAGCAGCTAAGAAAGAAGCCGCTGCAGAAGCTGTTCAAGGGAAAAAAGCTGTTTTAGTGAAAGCTGTGAAGAAGGTCACAACAAAAAAAGTTGCAGCAAAGCCAGTAAAAAAATCAGCTAAAAAATCGAAACCGGCAGCCCGCAAACGCTGATCTGGGCTACAACCTCTGCCCTTTTCTGTGCATCGGCTGATTCGTTGTACATTTGCACAGTATGTATGTTCCGCCCAATTCCGATACAATAGCCGCTTTAGCAACTGCACATGGTTCTGCCGCCAGTGCTGTTATCCGTCTTTCCGGCCCTCAATCGTTTGATGTGGTGGAAAGTGTTTTCCGTTCTAAAAATGGCAAGCCTAAAACACTGCGTTCAAAGCCCGGATATACAGCGCATTTTGGAATTATTACTGAGGGCGGAGACTCCGAACAGTTCATACTAGATGAGGTATTAGTTACAATTTTCAAAGCACCTCACTCTTATACCGGCGAAGACAGTATCGAGATTTCCTGTCACGGCTCAATATTTATTCAGCAGCAGCTTCTTCAATTGCTTTACCGCAAAGGTGCACGGCCTGCACAAGCCGGAGAGTTTACACTGCGTGCATTTCTCAACGGTAAATTCGATCTTTCGCAAGCCGAAGCCGTTGCCGATCTTATTGCTTCGCAATCGGGCGCAGCACATCAGATTGCTATGCAGCAAATGCGCGGCGGGTTCTCAGGGAAAATTCAGATTCTCCGTCAGGAGCTTATGGATTTTGCATCACTCATCGAGCTTGAACTTGATTTCAGTGAAGAGGATGTAGAATTTGCTAACCGTGATGATTTGCGGCAATTGCTCTGGAAAATACAACGCCTCGTGCAGCGTCTGATTGATTCGTTTGAGGTCGGTAACGTTATCAAAAACGGTATTCCGGTTGCCATTGTAGGTAAACCCAATGCCGGAAAAAGCACGCTACTCAATGCGTTGCTCGAAGAAGAACGCGCCATTGTAAGTGAAATTCCGGGCACTACACGCGATACTATTGAAGATGAAATAACCATAGATGGCGTGCTGTTCCGTTTCATTGATACTGCCGGTTTACGCAGTACCACAGACGTTGTTGAAAGCATCGGAGTTTCGCGTTCGTTCGATCAGATTCGGCAGTCGGCCATTGTGATTTACCTGTTTGATATGCACGAAATGACACGGGCCGAACTTATTCCCGCACTCGATGAAGTGAACAGTCATATCAGCGGCGCCCAGTTACTGGTTGTTGGCAATAAAATTGACAAGGAAGATATTAGTGCGGCACAAAAAGAGTTTGCCGAATTCGATACGTTATTTATTTCTGCAAAAGAAAAATACGGCATCGATGATTTGCGTCAGAAACTTGTCAGCCTTTTCGACAGTCGCACTGTAAATGTTACCGAAACCATTGTCACCAATGCCCGCCACGCCGATGCGCTGCGCCGAACCAATAGCGCAATTGAGCGCATTATAAATGGAATGTCGCAGCAAATTCCGGGAGATCTGCTGGCGCAGGATATACGCGAAGCTTTGATGTATCTTTCCGAAATAACGGGGCAACAAATTACGTCTGATGATTTGTTGGGAAATATTTTTGGAAGATTTTGTATAGGAAAGTAACCCCATTTCCTCAATTACTCAATTTCCCGCAAGGAATTGAGCATCAAGACATTTTAAACATTCGTCTTTTTGTGTTTCGGGCCTCAGCAAGCAATTTTCGTTGCTTTTTGTACCTTATTTGTACCTCATCATTACCTATTTGTACCTCGGTTTCATCGTACTGATTCCCGTCTGCTCGGTTAGCACAATTACAACCATTTAGAACACCATATATCCGTTTGTAATTACTTGTAAAGATATTATCCTCTTGTTTGTGCTCTATTTTCGCCGCGATTTTCACGATACGAACTATTTATCCAAACATTATGGCAAAGCAACTTACAGATGATCAGCTCTACAAAAACATCAGCACACTTGTTAAAGAAACACGCACACAGGTTTACCGGCAAACCAACACGTTACTGCTTCACCTCTACTGGGATATCGGCAGGTTAATTGTAGAAGATGAACAAAGGGGAAAGAGCCGGGCAGATTACGGAAAATTTGTGCTTCGTAAGCTCAGCGAAAAGCTCACATTTGAATTCGGAAAGGGATTTGACGAGACTAACTTGCGGAATATCAGACAGTTTTACCTCTCCTTTGAAATTCGTGACGCACTGCGTCACGAATTGAGCTGGACGCATTACCGGATGCTTTCCAGAATTGAAAATCAACAGACACGCGAATTTTATGTGACACATACGGCCGAAAACGGTTGGGATACGCGCACATTGCAGCGCAACATCAGCTCAAACTACATAGGTCGTTGCATTGAACCTGCACGTGCTGAAACAACTGCCCCGGCTAACATTGTTAAAGACCCTTATATTTTTGAGTTTCTCGGACTCAGCAATCATCATTCATTAACAGAACTAAATCTTGAAACGGCACTCATCAGTCATTTGCAAAACTTTATGATGGAACTTGGTAAAGGATTTGCCTTTGTGGCCCGTCAGCAACATATTGTGAGTGAAACCAGCGACTTTTACATTGATCTCGTTTTCTACAACTATTACCTCAAGTGCTTCGTACTGGTTGATCTGAAAATGGATAAACTCAGTCACTCGGCAATCGGGCAAATGGATATGTATGTGCGTATGTATAATGATGTGAGAAAAGGTGCTGATGATAATCCAACCATCGGTATTATTCTGTGCAGCGAAAAGGACGAAACCATAGTGAAGTATTCTGTACTGGCAGAAAATGAACGCCTTTTTGCCAGTAAATACAGATTATACATGCCGTCTGAACAAGAACTGAAAGCATTACTCGACGGGAAAAGAATCAATTAAATGAAAATGCATTTGAAGACTCATCTCAAAATTCCGATTGCTTTTCGCAGAGTGATAATTTTAAGATGAGTTCTGAGCAACTTACTTATTTTTACAAAATGCTGAAACCAGTTCGCACTGTAAACGTTACCCGCTATATCACGCCTCTGCGCGAAGGTGGCTCGCTGCCGGCTGTAGCCGAAGCTGACGACGGATTTACTTATGTGCTGAAATTTCGGGGAGCCGGACACGGAACCAAAGCCCTGATTGCCGAATTGATTGGTTGCGAAATAGCACGCGCAATAGGTATGCGTGTGCCGGAAATTGTGTTTGCCGAATTGGATGAAGCTTTCGGAAGAACTGAGGGCGATGAGGAAATTCAGGAACTGCTGCGCAAAAGTCACGGCACAAACCTGGGGTTGCACTTTCTTTCGGGTGCAGTTACATTTGATCCGGTTGTTACAAAAGTGGATGCGCTCACGGCCTCAAAAATTGTTTGGCTCGATGCATTTCTGACCAATATCGACCGCACATTTCGCAATACCAATATGCTGATGTGGCACAAACAACTTTGGCTGATTGATCATGGCGCTTCGTTGTACTTTCATCATGCCTGGAGCAATTGGGAAACACACGCCCGCAGCGAGTTTCAATTAATAAAAGATCATGTTCTGCTGCCGCAGTCAACCGAGCTTGAAGCAGCAGATGCTGAAATAAAAAAACAGCTTACACCAGATTTTCTGCGGCAGCTTCCGGAGTTATTGCCCGATAACTGGCTGCAGTGGGAAGACAGCGAATTATCACCTTCCGATATACGTGCGGCCTATTCCGGATTTCTCACGATGCGTTTTGATCATTCACACACATTCATTAAAGCTGCAAACGATGCAAGAAAAGCTGCTCTATGAATATGCGGTGATCCGCTTCGTGCCGCGAGTTGAACGTGAAGAGTTTCTGAATGTAGGCATTGTGCTGTATTGCAAACAACAACGCCGCGTTAAAGTAAGCTGGCATATTGACGAAGCAAAACTACAAGCCCTCGCGCCAGAAACTGATGCTCAGGAACTCGAAATGTATCTGAACGCTTTTGCAGCCACAGCGTCCGGAGATAAATCGGGCGGACCGATTGCTGCGGAAGATGCTGCATCGCGGTTCCGGTGGCTCACTGCTGTGCGAAGTTCCGCCCTGCAAACCTCAAGGCCGCACCCGGGCTTTTGCAGCGATCCTGAAAAAACAGTTGAACGCTTGATGGATGAACTGGTGAAATAAACCCTGTTCGCGCTGAAACTAGCTCATCTCAAAGCATAGTAAACATTCTGTGCATCAAAAGCAGATCAGCTTTCAAGCAATTCTTTAACGCTTTTCACAAGTTCTTTTGTAGAAAATGGCTTACTCACATAAAGTGAAGCGCCCAGATCATAGCCTTTTTGAATATCAGCTTCGCGGGTTTTGGCAGAAAGAAAAACAATCTTGATGTGCTTCCACTCGGCCGATTTCTTGACGCGCTCGCAAATTGCATAGCCGTCAACATCAGGCATCATAATATCCAGCAAAATTAAATCCGGAATCTGACGGGCAATTATATCAAGCGCCTCGGTACCATTGCGGGCAACATGCACTTCATAGCCGCTCTTTTTCATCAGAAATTCAAGCGACATAAGAATGTAAGGATCGTCGTCAACAACCAGAATTTTATGCTTCATAACGTACCGCAATCAGATTGGAAGTACAAATATAAAGCGTGCACCATCACCCCGCACCTGCTCGGCCCAAATTCGTCCGCCATGCATCTCTACAATGCGCTTGCTGATGGCGAGCCCCAAACCGCTGCCTTCGGGCTTTTTAAGGGTTTGATTACGTGCCTGAAAAAACTTGTCGAAGATTAGTTCACGCAGCTCAGGCTCTACGCCTTTACCGTTATCATCAACCATAACTTTAACTTCGGTTTCATCCACAAAAAGGCGAATATCTACTTTCCCTTTTTCGGCAGCAGCAAACTTTATGGAGTTCGTTACCAGATTATACACCACCTGTGTAAGCAAATCTTTATCGGCCTGCACAAGCAGCATTGTATCAGGCAAGTGTAAATTGAGCGTTGTGTGCCGTGCATCAGCAAGCGGCTGCGCCGATGCAACAACTTCGCGGATAACAGCGATCAACTGAACCGGCTGCAGGTATAACTTATGCCGACCCGATTCGTAGCGTTCCAGCTTAAGCACCTGTGTAATGAGGTAACTCAGCCGTTCCGACTCACGCACAATACCGCCCAAACATTTTTCACGCTCCTCCTCTTCCATATCCGGATTGTCGTGCACAATTTCTGCCAGTGCGCGGATAGACGTAAGCGGTGTGCGAAGCTCGTGCGTAACAGTGTACAGAAATTCGTCCTTCACTTCATCCATTTCCCGCAACTGATTGTTTACGCGCAGAAGCTCATCGGTTGCACGGGTAAGTTCATCCTGCTTGCGTTTCAGCGCCCGGTTGAGTTCGCGTACTTCGCGGGTTTCCTGCAGCATGCGGATAATTTCATCGGTACTTAGTTTTTCTTCCTGCACCACACTTTGCACAATGATGTGTGCCGATGCATTTCCGATTACCCCTGAAAGCATTCGCTCTGAAAAATTTACCAAACGGGGATCTGCAATAGTTCCCGCAATATTGATTTGGTACCGCATTGCATAGTTTTGCAGCAATGTGGCCGCCCGCTGTTCGCCCAAAAATTTACCCAGCAGATTCTGCAAATCATTAATGTTTGCGGTTCCCTTCCACGATACCTGCTCGTCCTGCAATGTTGCACTTACAAACAACTCTGCCTGTACAATTTCCTGATCGCTGCGCTGCGTAAACAACGATACAGCAACAAACGAAAACGTATTCAGCAGCAGCGACCAGATAACAGCGTGTGTAACCGGATCTAGTCCTTCGAGTCCAAATAACGCCTGCGGACGGAGAGCAGAAATGCCAAATAATCCATCATCAATAATTTGCTGCTGTAAATAACCGGCATCAATAAACAATGGCAATACAAGCGTGTAACTCCAAACGGCAAACCCGGTTAAAATAGCAGTTATGGCAGCTTTTCGTGTTGCATACTTCCAATACATCCCCCCCAGTAAAGCAGGTGCAAACTGAGCAACAGCAGCAAACGAAATAAGACCAACCGATACCAGCGAAAAGCGTCCGGCCAGAAAACGTTCAAACAAAAAAGCAGCCAGAATAATAAACAAGATACTGAAACGGCGCACCCGCATCAGCAATCGGCTCAGTCCCGCTTCGGTGAACGATTTTTTGAGCAGTGCTGCCGGCATCACAATGTTGTTGCTGAGCATTGTACTCAGCGCTATTGTCTCTACAATGATCATACTTGTAGCTGCCGAAAATCCGCCAATCATCACGATTACACTCAGCACAGGACTAACTTTAGCAGACAGCGCCAGCACATACATATCAGCACTGCTGCCGGATCCAACCAAATACAATCCGGCCATTGCAACCGGCAGTACAAACAGTGTGATCAGAAATAAATACAGCGGCAACAACCAGGTTGCTTTGTAGAGATGTTTTTCATTCAGGTTTTCAACAACTCCAACCTGAAACTGTCGCGGCAAAAGCAGAAAGGCCAGAAAAGATAAAACCGTGAGCACTGTAAACCGCAGATAGCCGTGTTCACCATTGAGTGTAAAATCGGGCAGCTGTACCTCACGAGCTGTAGTTGAAAATACATCGCTCCAACCACCGAAAAGTCCGTAAACAATAAATATTCCGGCAGCCAGAAAAGCAACCAGTTTTACAATAGCTTCAAATGTAACTGCAGCTACCATGCCTTCGTGCCGCTCACTCGAATCAATACTGCGTGTACCGAAAAGTACTGTAAACACAGCCAGTACAATGGTGACCACCAATGTAAGCGTTGTATGATCCAAAGCCCCAGAAGCCGCGCCCTGTAATGTTATGAGTTCAAGACTGGTTGAAATTGCTTTCAGCTGAACTGCAATATAAGGCACAATGCCAACTACACTAAGTGCTGCTACAAGAACACCAAGCGTAAAATTTTTACCATAGCGCGATGAAATGAAATCTGCAATCGTGGTAATGTGCTGCTGCTGCGAAATGCGAATCATCTTGCGCAGCAAAATCAAAAACAACGGAGCAGCAAGCGTAGGCCCAAGATATGTTGTCAGAAAATAAAGCCCTTCGCCTGCAGCCTGTCCTACACTTCCGTAATATGTCCATGCAGTACAAAAAACTGTAAGCGACAATGCATACACAAACGGACTGTTTACCCAGCTTCGGCCCTTACGGCCCGATCGTTCGGCAGCATAGCCAACTATAAATAGTATAACCAGATACAGCAGCGCAATGAGCGCAATGATCCATGCACTCATTTACTTTCTGCGTTTATAAAGTTCAATAATAAGGATGAGAATAGAAATTGTACTCAGCCAAACTACCATTAAATAAATAAACAGCTTGGGAACACCCGCCAAACATTCTTCGTGCGATGCAATTGAAATAAGCGGATACGAAATCAGCAAAAAGAAAATTGCAGCAAGTGCTTTGAGACGGTTGTTCAGCAGTCGATCCCACATACCTCAAATATAATGTTGTATTTCAAATCATCAATATTTCACAACAAATGCCTATTCATTATGTATGCAACCACATTGCATAAAATGAACTGGTTTTCGATAAAATAAAACCGGCTGAAATTACTTTCAACCGGTTTTATACTTCAACTTTCCCTCAGTAAAACCTGAACGGAGTGCTTGATTTAATCTTCGATTTCATCAGAACTGGAGGGCAAATGATTGTACTCCCCCTTCAGTGCATACCATCCAAACACCATCATACCAAGCGAAATCGGAATAAAGATGAAAAGAATAATGCCCCACTGCAGGGTAAGATTGGTTCGTGCTGTGCCCTCGGCAGCCTTTCCGATTTTATCAATCGCCTGCCAGATCATGAGTGATACGAGTGCGGGAGCAAGAAGCAACAGCACAACACCTACTACTTTCTTGATTGTATTCATGGTTTATGATTTTTGCAGGTTCAATTAATCCATAACATTTTCATCGCGCTTATTGCTCAGGAATATTACCCCGATAATAAGACAAAGTGTGGCTATACTGATCGGATACCAAAGCCCCGCCAGCGGATCTCCTGTTGGATTTTCCTCGGTCATTGTAAACGATACTATGAGTGTTCCGAGGAAAGGAACCAATCCGCCAAACACACCATTGCCAATGTGATACGGCAGCGACATCGACGAATAGCGGATTTTTGTGGGGAACAGTTCAACAAGGAATGCTGCAATAGGTCCGTAAACCATTGTCACATATAGAATCTGAACGAAAACCAGCAGTACAAAAATCCAGTACGTAGAATCGGGAACCGTTTTCTCGGTTTTAATTTCAGGTTTAGCGGGCTTATCAACCGGCACAAGTGAAACCGTTTCCTTCTTAACCACTTTCATTGTGATGCCGTCTGTGTAAGCTGTATGGGTTACTGTAGTTATGGTTGAATCATTAGTTGCTGCATTGAAAACCGCTTTACGATTCTCTGTTCGTTTCTCGGTAATTTCGGTTTTCGTCTTTACATCCGTAGCACTCATGAAATACGAATAAATAGGACGATAGGAAATGATTGCAAGGAACATACCGCCCATCATAATCCATTTACGGCCAATTTTATCACTCAAACTCCCGAACACAATAAAGAACGGTGTGGCAAATAAAATTGCCCAGATGAGTATTGTCCGCGATTGCTCAAAATCAATTTTACAGATGTTCTCAATAAACGACTGCGCATAAAACTGTCCGGTGTACCACACTACGCCCTGTCCCATTACTGCACCAAACAAGGCAAGCAGAACCATTTTGAAGTTGCTGCGCTTCGAGAAACTTTCTTTGAGCGGGTTGGCCGATACCTTACCTTCTTTTTTCAATTTGGTAAATGCCGGCGATTCACTCATTTTCATGCGAATGTAAATCGAGACAAGCACCAGCAAAATAGAGACGATAAACGGAATGCGCCAGCCCCAGTCGTTAAATGCTTCATCGCCCATTGTTTTTTTGGTAAGCAGAATAACACCGAGCGAAAGAAACAAGCCAAGCGTAGCCGTAGTCTGAATCCAGCTCGTGAAGAAACCGCGGCGGTGTGCAGGCGAGTGTTCGCTCACGTAAGTAGCTGCACCGCCATACTCGCCGCCAAGTGCAAGACCTTGCAGCAAGCGCATCACTAGCACAAGAATCGGAGCGGCATAGCCAATGGTTTCGTAACCGGGAATAATTCCTATGGCAAAGGTTGATCCGCCCATAAGAATAAGCGTGAGCAGGAAGGTATATTTTCGGCCAACAAGATCGCCCAAGCGACCGAAAACCAATGCCCCGAACGGACGAACAATAAACCCGGCTGCAAAAATAGCCAGTGTATTGATCAGTGCCGAAGCTCCTGCATCGGTCGGAAAAAGGTGTTTGCCAATGAGCACTGCAAGACTTCCGAAAATATAGAAATCATACCATTCTATGAGTGTTCCCACCGATGATGCGGCCAGTACCTTTCGGATACCTGTGGGTGCTTCTTCTGTTGCTTGTGCTGCCATCGTATTTGTTGTTTGATTTGACTGCATGAGTTGTTAAAACTAATTGTTGGTGTTAACTTAGAGCATAATCTGGAACTGAATAATTACTTCGCCGCGCGTATCTGTTTTCTTCAGTGTAGCGGCATCCACTATAGAACGCAAACTATATTGAGCTGTAATTTTTGCATTGTTCCCGTTCAGTAAATAGTTTACACCAAAGTTGATGTGATCGGTTGATGAGTTTAAGCGCTCAAACTGATTGTATGTGTAAGATGCATAAGGCATAAACTGACCACGATCGCCCATTTTTGGCAAAAGATAACCGGTTTCGGCATACAAAATAGTACCTGTACCAATAAGCGGCTCTGCATTTCCGGTTCCGTTAAAGCTGAGTTCACTCGGATTTCCGGCAACACCTGCAGAAACATTCATAATTCCCACATTGCGTAGATAACCGGGCCCAAAGTTGGCAAAGTAAGCCGCGGCATACAAGTGAAACATGGTGTTTTTCTCTTTGTTGATCGGCTTTTCCCAGAACACATCAGCAGCAACGTGCAGGATATCATTTTTAACAGCTTTGTTGGCAGTTGTATCGTAATGACCGGTTGCCTGAGGATGATAGTAATAGCCTAATCCAATGTTAAAAATTTCTTTTGTGCCCAGATGTGTACCTGCAAAAAATGGCAGAAAATTCGATTCCTTATCTTTAAACTGCCAGTTGAAATAACCTTGTGATCCCCATGTGCGGTGCGCAATTTCGGTGGCATTAACCTTTGTAGAATCAAGCAGTTTATAGCTGCTGCCAATATCAAACGGCTGATTCACCGAAATACGATAATCAAACCGGCCGAGTTGTCCTTTTGCGTAAATCCCCAGCTGACGGGCAAACTGATCGTTTGTTTCAATTTCAGGCCAGTTGAAAATCGGAGCATCAAGCGTAAAGAAATTAATGGTGCTGTTACTCGACTGCCGTGTAGGTCCGTTAAAGTAATGCAAGCCAACACCAATGTTCAGTTTGTTTTTTACAACAGTATATTCAGTAAACACATCATGAAAAAACAACTGTGGCTTTTTTGCCCGGTTTGCCCCTGTTGCTCCGGTTAATCCGCCATTTGTATAAGTCTGATTATTGATACCAAAGTGCATCAGCAGCATAAACCGCGATGATACCTGTCCGTAAAACAAAATGCGGGTACGACGCAATCCAACACTTGCCGAATTATTAATAGCTTCTCCATCGTAATCAAGTGTACCGGGATTGTTCTGGTTAAATCTAAGCCATGCCTGATTCCAGAACATAAACCGGAAATACTTACTGCCGTCATCATTCAGTTTAAACGTTATCGGCTTATAAGTATGGTCTTCTTTCGGTTTTTCGGTGGCAGCAGGTGTTTGAGCATTCAGCACTATTGCTGTTGAAAGACCTGCCACAAAGAGAATAATTGCCTTTTTCATGGGAGTAGCGTGCGTTGATTATGCTGCTAAGGTTGAACCATCTGCACATGAAAAAAACAATAGATATATCTATTTGGTAATACGATAGTTTTTAATGGTTACTATCAGGTATAAATTACTCAATTATTCCTGCCCGCCAATAGTATCACGCCTGAAACGTTCCCATTTGATGAGCATATACTTATCGCCCAGCTCGGTAATCATCATCCCTGAATTTTTAAGGAAATTACCAGTACTGACGAGTGATACGAGCTCCTGATGGTTAATTACTTTGTAGGTTGGACGGTAATCATAATTCTCCGGACAGCGTACGCGGTACTTACGAACCCAGTTGAGTACAGAAACATGACTTACGCCCAAAATGCGTTCGATTTCGCGGTAGGAAATTCCTTCGATGTAAAGCTGAAGAGCCTTTACAACATAATACGGATCAATACTTTTCCCGGTTTTTTCTACTGTGAAATAGTAAGAGCACGACTTACAGTGATAGCGCTGACGGTTACGGATTACACCGCTTTTTACCAATTCTGTGCTTTTGCAGCGTGGGCATTTTTTGGTTTTCATAAGTGCAATATATACATCTTTAGCAAAACTATATCATTTAAGCAAAATAGTGTATTGCCATAATTTAAGAGTCGCCTACTTTAGCATCTGTAATCAAATCACTTTTGCAATGAGTTATCCCTACCAGATAAAATCGCAGGCCGACTATGATGCCGCCTGGAAAAAAAGTACTGAAGAACCTGCCGAATTTTGGGCTGATATTGCATCGCATTTTCACTGGCGCAAGAAATGGGACATTACACTCGACTGGAATTTCTCTGAGCCGCACGTACGCTGGTTTCTTGGCGGCAAGCTGAATATAACAGAAAACTGTATTGACCGGCATCTTGCTGAGCGCGGCAATCAGCCTGCCATAATTTGGGAACCCAACAACCCGGAGGAAGCGCATCGCGTTTTAACCTACAAACAACTGCACGATAAAGTTTGTCAGTTCTCGCATGTGCTGCGCAACAATGGCGTAAAAAAAGGCGATCGCGTTTGCATATACATGGGGATGATTCCCGAACTGGCAATTGCAGTATTGGCCTGTGCCCGCGTGGGTGCTATTCACTCCGTAATTTTTGGCGGGTTCAGTGCACAAAGTATTGCCGACCGTTTAATTGATGCACAGGCAGAATTCATCATTACCTGCGACGGAGCTTACCGCGGCGCAAAAGACATTCCGCTGAAAAGTGTTATTGATGATGCGCTGGTTGGTTGCCGCTTTGTGAAAAAAGTAATTGTATTTACCCGCACACGCACACCGGTAAGTATGATCAAAGGCCGCGATGTTTGGTGGGAAGACGAAATCAGAAAAGTTGAAACACTTGGCCTGCATGATTTTGAACCCGAAGAGATGAACAGCGAAGATCCGCTCTTCATTCTTTACACCAGCGGTTCAACAGGAAAACCGAAAGGTGTAGTTCATTCCTGCGCCGGCTACATGGTTTACACCAATTATACTTTTGTAAATGTATTTCAGAATCAGCCCGGCGATATTCATTTCTGCACTGCCGACATTGGCTGGATCACCGGACACAGTTACATTGTTTATGGTCCGCTGAGTGCGGGTTCAACATCACTCATGTTTGAAGGTGTGCCTACCTGGCCCGATGCCGGGCGTTTCTGGGAAATTGTAGAGAAATTTAAAGTAACCATTCTGTACACCGCCCCCACAGCAATCCGCAGCCTGATGGGTTTTGGCACCGAACTTATTGAAGGCCGCGATCTGAGCTCACTGCGCGTTCTTGGTACGGTTGGCGAACCCATTAACGAAGAAGCCTGGCAGTGGTACAACAAAAACATTGGCAAAGAAAAATGTCCGATTGTAGATACGTGGTGGCAAACCGAAACCGGCGGCGTACTGATTTCAAATCTGGCAGGAGTTACGCCGGCTAAAGCTACGTTCGCAACACTTCCGATGCCCGGGGTTGATCCGGTGCTGGTTGATGAAAACGGAAAAATTATTGAAGGCAATAACGTAAGCGGTAACCTTTGCATCCGTCAGCCCTGGCCTTCAATTATCCGCACCACTTGGGGCGATCATGAACGCTGCCGGACAAACTACTTTGCCACCTATCCGAATCTGTATTTTACAGGCGATGGTGCACTGCGCGATGAAAACGGCATGTACCGTATTACCGGACGTGTGGATGATGTGCTGAATGTGAGCGGACACCGTATCGGAACTGCTGAAGTTGAAAACGCTATCAATATGCACGCTGGTGTGGTTGAAAGCGCTGTTGTTGGTTTTCCGCACGATATTAAAGGACAAGGAATTTATGCCTATGTGGTGTATACAGCCGGACATACCGAAGATGAAAACCTTACACGGCAAGACATCCTGCAAACTGTTACCCGTGTAATTGGCGCTATTGCAAAGCCCGATAAAATTCAGTTTGTGAGCGGCCTGCCCAAAACACGAAGCGGAAAAATTATGCGCCGAATACTTCGCAAAATTGCCGAAGGCGAATTAGAAAATATAGGCGATACATCTACTCTGCTTGATCCTGCTGTTGTTGATGAAATTAAAGCCGGAAAAATTTAACCTGTAATCACATAAACATCCCCGCAGATAAGCTTCTGCGGGGATGTTTGTTATTGAAAAACTGCAAGGAAATCATTCATTCCTTTTTTATCGTCCACGCATTGGCTTCATACCTTGCGTTTACTTCTTCAAGTTGCTTTTGTAAAGAAAGTTCATCGCCGGTGGCAATTATGATGTAATACAATCCATTTGCTTTAAGTTCTTTTTGCGCCCGGAAGCCCCGCTGAGTCCATAAATCAACACACCTGTTGGCATTGGCAGCTGATCTGAAAACACCGGTTATCAGATTGAACGCAGATGTGCTTTTAGTTTTTTCTGTAGCGGTAAAAACAGGTTTTTCAACCTGTACTGGTTTTACAGTAACTTCTTTAGTCGGCACTGATAGTGGCTTTTCCTTGTTAGTCAGTTGCTGCTGCTGAGTAATTATTTTAGCCGGTTTAGTTTCAGTTAATAAATTTTCAGGCTGCGTTTTAATTGCTTCTCCGCCGCCCAAACAATACAAATAACCATCACGCGAAGCCACATACAACCGGTCTTTATGAACAACTGGGGTTGCTTCAAAAATTCCGGGATACGAATCCAGCAACTTAAATTGTGTTGAATGATAAGCATACAAGCGGATGCCGTTGTAGCCAGCAGCAACCAAACGATTTTGAGTAAACAGCGGTGTTGAGATAGATGCTCCTGTATGTGTTCTGAAAACCAACTTCGGACAGGGAAGCTGAGTTTTGCCGTCCGGCCCTGTAACGAGTGTATCCGTGCGAATGGTATTCCATTCAACCACACACAGCTTTCCGTCGATGCCGGTAAAGGCTGCAAGGTGCAGATCACCGGGCTTTCTGTAAGCATCGTTCACTGCAATGCTGCCTACAACGCCGCCTTTCCAGCCCGAAAAAATTGCATCACCGGTTGGGAAATACCAGTCCACACACTGTTCAGGTGTGAGCCGGGGATTCAGTTTGTAAACACCGCCGCAGCCAGCAATGTATTGCTTCTCAACCGGAACAAGCAGGCAGCTGTCGGCAGTGACAACCGGTGTTCCGTCGAGGTCAGCACCAATGTAAAAATCCCAGTCGATGCATTGTGTTTGCAGGTTGTAACCAAACACATGCCCGGCACCGGAAGCAATATAGATATGATTCCCGATGCGCACCGGCGATGCTTCGGTTACCAGGTTACCGCCGTGCAAAGCTGCATCGCGGTCAGATGAAAGCGGTAACGTTTGCAGTATCTCAGGCACTTCAGCCATTCCGCTTGCAAAACTATCGGCCTGTATTTTACCGGGAACAAATTTCACGAAGCTGGCGTTTTCCAAACCCAGATAAGCAGTATCGCCAAGCATCAATGCCGAAGCATCACAATCGCGGCTGTAGCTTGGTCCGTGCGGCACATTCATCCGCCAGATTTCATTACCGCTGAAATACGAAACAGCCCGGAAACTAAATACCTCTGAGGAATGCAGCCCTGTACCGGCACGACTTCCCTGCATAATTACAAACCGGTTCAGCGAATCTGTGGCCTTGGTATTTTCCCAAATAGTTCCGGTTCCTTTTATCACATCATCAAATGCATAGTGCCAAACTATATTTCCGGTTGCTGCATCAATTTTTTTCAACTGATGATCAAAACATCCTTGAAGCAGCATTAACCGATTCCCTTCATACACAAGCAAGGGCTGACCTGTCCAACCAGCCCCCGCCCACTCTTCCTCGCCTTTCGAGCTGCTGACAACCGTAGTGCCTTTTCCAAGAAAAACACGCCAGATCAGATTCAGCGAATCACCAACCGAATCACCATAAAAATTACGTTTCTCGTTTCCGAGAAATGTACCGTTAATGATTCTTACGAATGGTTGTTTTTCTTCCGGTAAAATACTGCTGCGCTGTTTTACATCAACATCATCAACAGCGGCAAATACCGCCAGCACCTGAACACCCGAAAGCACAAGTGTTGCAAGCAGTATTCGCCAAATGGGGATAAAGCAACGTGGCATTTCTGCTAAAATACACACTTGTTCCCCTTCAGCTGGCACTCAAAGGGATAAGTGTGCATTTATTTTTATTAGGAGAACGAGTATGCTTTTATTTTTTATTAAGAGGACAAGAGTACTTTTTCGTTAGTAGACAAAAAGTTATTTTCTCAGGAAAACTAACACTTTTTTTTCTCAGGAAAGCATTTGTTCTTTTATCAGGAAAAAGTAATATTTGTCAATTAAAAAAAATCAATAATTAATCTTAAATATTTTTATATAAAAAATATATTACTTAAAATAAATAAACTAATAGTAAAAACATGATTGCCTATTTTTCTATATATATTCTTGAATGTGCTGACGGGAGTTACTATGTAGGTGTTACAAATGATTTACAGCGAAGATTAAGTGAACATAAGTCAGGTAGTAATCCAAAATCATATACAGCACAACGTTTGCCGGTTAAATTGGTTTATTCAGAACATTTTCAATACATTGACAAAGCAATTAAACGAGAGAAACAGCTAAAAGGCTGGACAATAAAAAAGAAGAAAGCATTAATTGAAAATAATATCTCTTTATTAAAAGAACTCAGTAAATGTACGAATAACACTAAGGCTAAAATGCAGATTCTAAATAAAGAAAACTCTAATGAACAAACAACTAAAGAGTGAAAAGTTACTTCACCCCAATAAAGCCATAGTTATCCTACATTGCAACTGAGCACTTGCCCCCCTTCGGCTGTCGCTCAGGAGGACAAGTGAGCATTTATTTTTTATCAGGAGGACAAGTGAGTATTTATTTTTTATCAGGAGGACAAGTGAGTATTTATTATGAGAACGAGTGTGCTTTTTATCAGCAGCACATTTAAAT
The DNA here is from genome assembly GCA_943371015.1 of Synechococcus sp. UW140. GTDB lineage: Bacteria > Bacteroidota > Bacteroidia > Palsa-965 > Palsa-965. The sequence continues at coordinate 19,163 of CALRTD020000021.1, forward strand.
AACTAAGCAATAGGAAAATGCTCTTGCCCCTAGGGCTGTCGCTCAGGAGGAAAAGTGAGCATTTATTATGAGAACGAGTGTGCCTTTTTTATAAGAAGGACACCTAAATAACTAA
>CALRTD020000022.1:0-19164 GCA_943371015.1 Synechococcus sp. UW140
AAAAATTACTTTTTTGTGTTGAAGGGCAAAATCTGAACATTCTTTTACGGTATTAAGCATACAATAGAAGTAGGCGATAAACATAAACCTCTTCGTTCTTTCGGTACAGCATGTATATGAATTTGCATGCCTTGTTGTTGTCTCACAATTACATTTTTCATTGTTTATCAATAGTATCCTGTTTTTATTCAATTTAATTAAATCGTAGTTATATTCACAATACAAAAGAGCCCGGTATAGAAACTTACTTGTATCTGTGATTTTCATCGTATAACGAAAATCTAATAAAGCAGAATCCATTTCTATACGGAATAGGCTATCTGTCAAGGTTTCAATCTGTGAAAACGATTTTAAGGTGAAGCCGCAAAATGCGCAGATGATCAGTAATGACATATATGTTTTTCTCATTCGATAATCTTTTCTAATTAGTCATTACAAGTAAATAATCCGTTTTATAAATACTAATTTATTCAAAATCATCTTAATCTGAATAGATGATATTGCCTGAATAAATCCAAAAATAGCCTTCTGAACCACACTCTTTTAGTCCGGGTTTATATTCAATCAATTGCGGATCAATTTTGAAAGAATTTAGTGCATTTAGGAGCTCAGAAATATCGTTTACTGTATCAATATCTAAGCTTATTGAAGATTTATATTCATGCGCAAAACTATTTTGATGGTAAGTGAATAAAGAAGACCTCCCTTTTCCTTGAGGTTTTGATCTTTCCCGGCCATAAAAATGATTACTACAGACTTTAAAATCAGAAGATATAGTCATCAAAGTACTAATTGATGCTCTATTTACTTCATGATAAAAACCTATAAATAAAGCCTGATTCCAAGTTTCCTTAGTAACGAAAAACGCATTGATAAAACTTCTGTTGCTTGTCAGATCATTAGCATTATCAACTATTAAAGGGACATAAAGTCGATATCCCATCGTGTCAAACGAGCATAATATAAATTTGTAGCAATTTGTTTTTATAGAAATATATTGTAGCTTTTGAGTTGAATTAAAATAATAGGAGTACTTACTGCTATTCAGTAATTTATTAATAAAGTAGGGGTATATAGAAAGAGAATCAGTATCTGTTTTGATATATTTATCCAAATTTAATTGTGATAATGATCTTATACCAATCATTTTATTTTTTGCGATTTCAATTAATGAATCTATCGAAATTTCGTTTTCACAGGACTTGAGAATGGAGCAACAGCTATCGTAATTATTGACAAGAGAATCAGCTGTTGAAATGTTATTCTTTTTTGGGTCAGATTGGCAGCAAAATGTAAATAAGCTGATACTCAGCAACAGATATACATACTTGTTCGCGAGTTTAGGAAATACAAGGTTCATTTTTTGAAATAGTAGAAATTTCCAATGAATTAAATAGTGTGTACAAGATTTCCAACTTAAAGATACTTATTTCAGTAAATTGAATTTTCTTTGATATTGATGTGATTATGTATGAGCATTACCGTTGGAAAGACAAGTGAGCCATATCATTTTGTATCTTCATCACTTGAAAAACACGCACTACGCTGAGTGAGTAGAAACTCATGAAAATCACCCTCCTGCAAATCGGAAAAACAGACGAAGCCTGGATCAAAGAGGCTGCGGCCATTTATGCTGCCCGGCTCAAGCATTACACCAGCTTTGAGGCGGTTGAATTTCCTGCTTTAAAATTAGCCGGGAAAATTACCGAAGAACAACAAAAGGAGGAAGAAGGAAAATTGCTGCTCAAACGGTTGCAACCCTCAGACCGACTAATATTGCTCGACGAACGCGGCAAAGAATTTACTTCTGAAAAGTTTGCCGGGTGGATTACCAAACAGCAAAACGGAGGCGTTAAACATCTGATATTTGTTATCGGCGGGCCTTTCGGGTTTTCGGATGAAGTATATGCCCGTGCATCCGAACGCATCGCGCTTTCGCAAATGACGTTTTCGCATCAAATGGTGCGGGTGTTTTTTACGGAACAGCTTTACCGCGGCTTTACCATTATCCGCGGCGAAAAATACCACCACGCCTGATGTTTGAAGTAGAAACATTATCCTACATCAAAACCATTTTGCCATTTGAATGGCTGATGCTCGGGCTTTATCTGCTGGTGATACTTGCTATCAGCTTTGGTATTCAGTATTTCAAAATTGGCCGCGAACCTATTTACAGATACTATTTTGGCGGATTAGCCGCAAAGCTTGGGAGTTCTATTATTTTCTGCATTATTTATATTTATTACTACCACGGTGGTGATACAGTTTCGTATTACGAAACATCAAGAGCAATGACCAATTTGCTCTACACCCGTCCCGACGATTTTTTTATGATGCTGTTCAGCAAGGGCTCTATGACCAGCTACATGCTGTTTGATGAAAGCACCGGATTTCCGTGGCCCTATATGTTTTTCGACGACAAGACTTGCTTTGTGGCAAAGCTGCTGGTGCCGGTGCTTATGATTTCATTCAAAAGCTATTTGGTATCCAGTGTTGTACTGGCATGGATCAGCTACACCGGTGTGTGGCAATTATTTAAAATGTTTGTGCGTTATTTTCCAACTGCAGAGAAGCGAATGGCCATCGCAGCACTCTATGTGCCATCTGCATTGTTCTGGGGTTCGGGAATTTTGAAGGATACATTTACACTTGCAGCAACCTGCTGGTTCATTGTTTCATTCAATTATTTTTTCATCGAGAAAAAGGTTAGGATTCGCGCATTTGTCATGCTGATACTGAGCAGTTTTGTCCTGCTGTCCATTAAACCGTATATCCTTATTGCACTGCTGCCCGGCGGTATTGTGTGGATTTTTTACAGTCGTATTCTCAACATCCGGATGGCATTGCTTCGTTATCTGGCTATTCCGTTCATCTTCAGTATGGCATTTGTGCTCGGTGGCGGAGTACTTAGTTTAGCCGGCGATTCGATGGGGAAATTTGCCATTGATAAAGTACTTGAAACAGCTTCGGTAACGCAGAAAGATTTGAAGCAGGGATATTATCAGGGCAATTCGTTTGACATTGGCGAGTATGATGCATCACTCTCGGGTGTGGCTGCAAAAGCGCCGCGTGCTATGATTGCCGGGTTGTATCAGCCATTTGTTTGGGAGGCCAATAATGTGGTAATGCTTTTTTCGGCGCTCGAAAATACTGTTTATGTACTTCTTACTTTAATGATCTTGCGGCATCTGCTTATTGCTCCTAAACGTTTTTTCAGAACGCTGCTCAATCATCCGCTGCTCATTTTTATGCTTTCGTATAGTTTGTTTTTTGCAATTATGGTAGGACTTTCAACTTCAAACTACGGTGCATTGGTAAGATTTAAAATTCCATTCCTGCCCACATTTACCTGTGTGCTTTTTGCGCTCGAACACTTATTAACACTAAGTGTGAAGTCAGGAACTTATCGGAAAAAGGAAAATTTTACCGAGCCGGCTTTACAAAAAAACCTTTAATCGTATCGCCGGTTGATGTGCTGCTTAGTAATGTATTTACGGCATTCTTCAACCAGCGCATGTAAAAGCGATTCTCAATATTTTCTCTCAGCGCCTCAGACGGTGCTGTATTTCCTGACGAAACAGCTTCACGATAGGCTTTCCGCGATTGAAAGCTAACTCCGGAAGTAAATAATGAAAGTTGCTGTAATCCGGCGTTGCTGAGTAAAAGATGCGCTGTATCGGGCGTGTAATAACTGAGATGTTCTGGATATTCAATTACGCGCCAGTCGCCTTTAAGCCGGCGCCGGCTGAGTGAGTTGAAGTTGGGTGTTGTAAAGTAAAATACACCTCCGGTTCGTAACCGATCAAAAACCTGCTGTGCAAATTCGCGGCCATTGTTGAGATGTTCAATGACTTCAAATGTTGTAATCACATCAAATTCAAGATCAGCCGGAATGTTGGCTGCAGTGCCTTGAAACATGGTAATTCCGCGGCTCCGGCAGTTTTCTACAGCATCGGTTGTGAATTCGGTTCCATAAACCTCCCAACCTTTTTCCTTTGCGGTTTGCAGGAAATAACCATCGCCGCAGCCAATGTCAATTATCCGGTTGGTTTTTCGGTATGGTTCAAGTTCGTTGAGCAGTTCGAGGTAACGTTTGCGCGTTATTGCTGAAAACTGATTGTTGCGCGGATATCCGCTGTAATGCTGCTCAAGAAGTTCCGGAGAAGGTATTTTTCCTGCAAAAACAAAATTGCAGTTAACACATTTCTTCAGTGAAGCATGTGCGTAACTTCCTCCCAGTTCACTGACTTGCGAACTGTTACAAACGGGGCATAATAGTATAACTTCAGACACGAACTCTTTGGGTCTATTGTTGGGAGCGTTGTGTTTGTGCAAGCAGACATTCCCATTGCCAGGCGCTGCTCATCATTTCAACAATATCTCTTTTGGGTTTCCAGTTCAATAGTTCAGCAGCTTTTCTGCTGTCGGAATAGATGGCAGTTACATCACCTGCGCGGCGCGGCGCTATTTTGTAACGAAGCTTTTGTCCGCTTACTTTTTCAAATGTATCAATAGCTTCGAGCACGGTAACACCGCTTCCGCTGCCTAAATTAAACACATCATAAGCTTTAGCCGCGTCATTCTTCATCAAATAATTGAGCGCAAGAACGTGTGCTTCTGCAATGTCGCAAACATGAATATAGTCGCGGATGCAGGTACCATCGCGTGTAGGATAATCGTTACCGAAAACCTGCATTTCCTGAATCTTTCCGATAGCTGTTTGTGTGATTACAGGAACCAGATTGTTAGGGCGCTGATTGGGTAATTCGCCCATAATTCCGCCGGGATAAGCACCAACAGGATTAAAATATCTCAGCGCAATTGATTTCAGTGCAGTTCCTGAACGCGAAAAATCATCGAGCATTCGTTCGCCCAGCACTTTGGTGTAGGCATAAGGCGACTCGGCAATACCAGCCGGTGTATCTTCATTTACAGGCAATGTATTGATGTTGCCGTAAATAGAGCAGGAGGAAGAAAAAATGAAATGCTTTACACCTGCGCGCTCACCTGCTTCCAGCACATTGGCAAGCGAATTCATATTGTTGCGGTAGTACATCAGCGGTTGGTGCACTGATTCGGGTACCGACTTGTAAGCTGCAAAATGAATAATGCCTGTAATGCCCGGATAAGCAGCAAACAATGCATTTACTTCATCCGCGTTGGAAAGATCAGCTGCAATATATTCCGGTTTTTTACCGGTCGCTTCCGCAATGCGCTGATAACTTGATGCTGATGAATTAGAGTAATTATCAACCGAGATAATTCTGTAGTTGGTTGTTTCCAGCAGTGCGGCTACCGTGTGTGATCCGATGTATCCTGCACCTCCGGTTACAAGTATGGTTGGTTGGTTGGTCATTCGTTGTCAAAATTACGGCTTACCATAGATTTCACGATAAATTTCATCGGCAATGCTCATACTCCTTGTATTTCTTGCTAAAGCACTGATTTTTACTCTGAGTGCGGGGGCATTACTGAGCAACTGATCTATAGTTTGCAGTGCTTTTACGTAAGAACTGCTGTTCATGTTGTGAAGAACGGCACCTATTTTATTACTTTCTATACAATCAGAATCATCTGAAATATCTTTGGCAAGCACAATAGGCAGTCCGCTGGCCCAGTATTCGCTGTTTTTAATGGATGTACCGTGGCGGCGCGATGGTACAGGGCGGCAGGGATTGAACGCAAAATCAGCGGCATTCATCCACATAAAAACGTCGTGCTGCGGAACAAATTTTATAGTCATTTGCGAAACCGGAAATTCTGCTTTTCGGGCTAATTCCAGTAATTGTTTTTCAGGAGTTGGCGAAAGCAGAACAGCATGAAATTGATTGCCCCATTTTTCAGCACAGGCTGCAAAAAACTCAAAAACCTCCTGTTCGTAGTAGAGTCCGCCGGTTTTTCCGGCCATTACGCAAACTAATTTTCCGTTCAGGCTATTGGCTTTGCGGAAATCTTCGCGCATTTCGGTTGTAAACACCGGAACTTTGCTGAAGTCGATAAGCGCCGGTTTTATGAAGTAAGGTTTGTCGGGCATTGCATACTTCTCACGGGCATAATTTCTCATGCTTTCGGTGAGGGCAATAATGGCGCGGGCGCGGTGCGCAAGCTTTCGTTCGTAGCCGAAAAGTGTTTTAAACGCTCTGCTGTTTGCACTCCATTCGCCTGTTTCAACCATGGGCTCGGCGTGTGGTTCAAAGCTATCGGCAACCAAGGGGCGACCGGTTGATTTGGAAAGTAAATAACCGATCATTCCGGCCGGCGTACACCAGGTGTGAATGCCTTTTATTCCGCAGGTCATGGTAAGCCACCAAAGCCTTGTCAGTTTCAGCATCCAGCCGAAAGCCGCCTTTGCTCCGAAGGGTTGATAGTTCAGAAAAACGGGTACAATGCCTTCTGCTTTGAGCAGTTCAGTTTGCTGTTGTTTTTCTTCGCTGCTGAGTTTGAGGTGCGGCTGTTCTAGTGTAACGAGATAAATTTTTCCGCGGCAGTATTTTTTCATTACCCGCACATAAGGCAGCGTATAGGTTTGCACAAGCGCATCCTTGTAACTCCAGTAGGTGAGTACGAGCAGATTGCCTTTCATGTTCAGCCAAATTTTTTGATTAACTGAAAAAAGGAAGGCGGATAAACAAGCACAGCTTTGACCATAAACTTCAGGCCGCGCGGTTTATTGTTGCCGTTTTTCCACCAGCTTCCGGCGAGAATGAGGTACAGTTTGGCAAAGCATTTTCGCCGGAAATGTGCATCTGAAAATGCATGGCGTTCCTTTGCGTTTTCATAGACACGAATATGGTCGCTTTCCATACGCGCAATATTGCGGTGCATATTGTTCGGATGGAGACGGTACAAACTCAGCACTTCGGGTGCAGCGGCAAACGAACCAAGCTCGGCCAGACGAAAGAAAAAATCCTGATCAGCTGCCGTGCTGAGCTGAGTATCAAATCCACCAATTTTTTCGGCAGCAGCGCGGCGAACCAGCATGCTGCTCGGGCCGGGGACAACTGTGCCGTTCCAGCTCAGCAAATCGTTCAGCACGCGGCCGGCTTTGCCTGCGTTTATTTCTCCGCTGCGTTTTGAGTGACTGTCGATATTTTCCACCGCAGCGTGTGCCAAAACTGCCGACGAATTTTCGGGCAGTTCCAGTAGGTTTACTTTTTGAATCAGGTTTTCTGGCAACCAAACATCGTCGGCATCAAGAAATGCAACATAACGGCCTTTGGCAAGCTGCAATCCTGCATTTCTTGCAGCCGAAACTCCTGCATTTTTTTGACGGATAACAGTAATGCGTGCATCACTGCAAAACTGTTCTGCAATGAAAACAGTTTTATCGGTTGAACCATCATCAACAATAATGAGTTCCCAGCTTTGCAGTGTTTGTGCAATGACTGATTCAATGGTTTCAGCAATAAATGGCTCAGCATTATATGCAGGAACAATTACCGAAACGGCAACTGTTGGTGCTGATGTAATGTGAGTTTCTTGTGTCATACTTAGTTATTGCCTTTCAGATAAAGTGCTTCGAGCGCCTGTATTTGGCGGGAAACAGTAAATGCCGGATCAACATCTTTACGTGCCTGAGCTGTAATTTTTTTACAAAGTTCAGGGTTCGACAGTAACTTTTTCAATGCTTCCGTAATTGCAGCGCTGTTTTTAAACGGCACAACACAAGCATTTTTTTCGTCGATAATATAATCGCGGGCAATGCCCGAAAGTGTGACCACGCAGGGAATCCCCGAAGCCATTGCCTCTACATATATTTGCCCGAATGCTTCCGAACGACCGTCGATAGGGACGTGCACAAAAACATCAAACAAACGGTAAAGCGCAAAAATCCGGCTTTCAAATTTTATCTCTGTATAACTTTCTTTCGGAAGCTGTTTGAGTTTTTCACTCAATTCTTTTTGATACGGCCCGCTGGCATTGGCAAGTACAAGATGCGCATTCGGATAATCATGCCTGAGTGCAGCAAACGCATCAATGGTATATTGAACACCTTTCCAGTGCATATAGCGCGATATAACGCCAATGACAGGAAATGGTTTTCCGTTCGGAAAATAAAGCGAACTTAATTCCTGAACATCATTGGGCCGAACATTTTCAAATTGCTGCAATTTGAAACCATGATGTATGATACTGATTTTTTTTTCGGGCACTTGTTCCAGCTCCCGAAGTATTTCTTTTACAGATGCTGAAATCGCGATAATATTTGTTGCCAGACGATTGGTGATCTTATCATATTTTACCGCGTTCGGATAATAATCATGATTCACAGTTGCATCGTGTCGTGTATGAATACGTTTCGGGATGCGGCAGAGCCAGGCTGCAAACTGTCCGCCAACACCCGCATCAAAAAGGTGTGTGTGAACAAGCTTTATTTTTTCTTTCCGAAGTATGCGGATGATGTTAAGAACTGCCGAGGGCATATTCTTTTTATTCCGGTAATGGATGCGGTAAACTGTAAATCCTTTTTGACGGAGATTTCTTTCGAATTCAGTTTCTTCACTGTGAAGAAGTATGAATACTTGCGAAAATTTATCGGCAGACAGTTCTTCGGCAACCCATTCAAAGATGTTTGCTTTATGTACAAGCGAAATGATATTCGCAATTCTAAGCGGCATCGGGTGCAAAACTTAAAGCTGCCAGCGTTGAACCGTAAACACGATATCGAAACGCTTTGGGCAACAACTGAAACATTGCAGAGTGTTCTATAAATCGAACAACGCCTTTACGGCTGAGAAACCCATAAACAAAGCGTTTCAGCAATGCCGTTGGCGGAGGCTGTACGTTAAAATTTGATTTGTATTCCGGATAACGCTCAAGCACTTTTACCGAATGCAGTTGATAGGAACGCTGCCTGCGGGCAAAATACGATAGTGTAAATTCATCGTTGTGAATTGCCCTGATGTGACGGTCGAAGTACAGCGGAATATTTTTTTGCAGTGCCCGAAGTCCGAATTCAAAGTCCTGACAATCGCGAAGCGTTTCATCGAACGGGCCGAGTTGTGCGTATGTTTCGCTGGCAAACGACATATTGGCTGCTGAAACCGTGAAGCATTCGGGTGAAAGGCGGATGAGTCCGGTGCGATTTCCAAAAGCATTGCGGCTCCAGGATTCTTCCATGTAAATTTTATACTCAGTAAGCTTTCCTGAGTTTGGCTGCAAAGTTGTTTCAGCAGTTCCGCAAACTACCGCTCCCGGATATTCGCTGTGCCTGTTGAGGTGTTGCTCGATATGCGTTTCAAATGGAATAATATCATCATCCATTAAAACAATCAACCCTTTTTCTGCAGCGGCAATGCCAGTGTTTGTGGCTCCGGCAATACCTTTATTTTGCTGATGAATAAGCTGAATATTCAGTTTTGATGCAGCAATAAGTTTTTTGTATTGCTCCTGATGTTCGGCATCCGAACCATCGTCCACCACAATAACCCGAAAACCCGTAACCGACTGCTTTTCGAGTGCAGCAAGTCCGGCGCTGAGTTTTGCCGCGCGGTTGCGTGAGGGTATGACGATAGTGAGATTCACAAAGGCTGTGCTAAGGTAATCAACCGGCTGCTTTGTGCTGTGTTAAAGTCGTGTAAAAACGACAAGAATATCAGAGCCTGCCGTTCGTCCGCCGATTTTTTCACGCCGGCGCATGTTTCTCAGCACTTTCAGTGAAATGAGCGGACGCAAAGCCATCTGCAAAAACATAGAACTGCTGCTGCCTTTTCGGTTTTCACCAAAAACAGCAAACGAAAACGCACTGCGAATCATGCTCGTGTAACTGGCTGTTTGGAAGTTAATCAGCTCGGCTCTGGTGCCAGTTTCGGCGGCCAGTTGCAGGTATGATTTTTCGTTCAGCCGGAGCATGTGATGCGGAGGATTATTGAGCGGATGATACCAGAACATTTCACTTACCTGCGGCGAGTAGGGTGTAGCAATGTAAAGTTTTCCGCCCGGAGCAAGCAGCCGCATCGACTCAGTGATGAATGCTTTCGGATCATCAACATGCTCCAGGCAATGAAAGGCGGTGATGGCCTGAAACGGGCCGCCGCTGTAGGTTTCGATACGGCTGTTGGTTACGTTAAGGCCCTTCTCGCGGCAGCGATTTACACTGGCTTCGGTAGTATCAATACCCGAAAGTTGCGTGTGTCCGCGTTTTTGCAAGAGCACCAGAAAATCGCCTTCGCCGCAGCCGATGTCGAGAACGTTTTTTGAGTTTTCTGCCGAGCCGATAGCATCGGCCACCACATCGTACTCGGGCCGGTAATCGCTGTAATACCCGTTTTGCTTGACGAGCGCGTGGTAAAATGCATCGTTGCCCGGCAGCATCGGATCCGCAAATTCGAGTGTGCAGCTTGTGCAACGCACAATTGTATAATCGGTAGTTATTATAGCCGGATCAAAAGCTGTATTGAAAAATTTGTTGAGCCCGGCCACAATTTTTCCTTTACTCAGCGTGTAAACCGGAGTCGATGATGAACCGCAAATCGGGCATTGTGGCATGAGAGTGTGGTGTTAACGAATCCGGAAAACCTTACGGAATATATCGCCGCAGAGTTTCCAGAGCTGATTGTTTTTATAACGGTGAATGAAGGCCACAGAACGATAGTTAACCGGCCCCGGAAAGATATCGCCCTGCTCAATGTTAAACAAGGCATCCTTCACTCTGAACTGTGTCGCATCCATTAAAATAGTGTACGCATTTTTATGCATGGCCAGCGAAAAGATAGACTGATCGTGCCGGTGATCGATAAAACCACTGATGTTTTCTTTATCCAAACAATTGGGTGCATCAGTAATCAATTCGCTGGTTGTGGCATAGTTCATTACTTCGCGAAGAAACGAAAGTGTTGTTTCGTTTTTCTCAAAGATCATGAAGTTGGCATGAATAAGCGGGGCATTGTGATAGCGTTCTTCATCGCAGTTCATCGCCACAAACAAATCGCGCTTACAGTACTGTGCAAGTTTTCCGGCATTATAGAACAGCCCCAGCCCTTTGTTTTGACGAACATGCCCGATTACAGGGTCTAGTTTTTTCCAAACCAGTGCCGCCGAATCGGCGTAAACGAGAATATCGCCCTCGTTCAATTGCTGCAATGTTTCAAGTATGTAGTACGGCTTCCAAAGCCAGTAGCCACCGCCCCGGGGCTGATCGAGAATGAAACGATACTGGTTATAAAAATCAGTTTTTTCGAGATCGGAGCGCGTTTTTGAAATACACTGTTTTATGCCGGTAAGTTTTGCCGAAAGCACCAGCAACCGCTGACTCCAGCGGAAATTGGGGGTTGAATACGACAAAAGTGTTACGGCCATTGGTTACAAATATCTTTAATTCTCAGTTGTTTTGGGTAACGATTCGAAACGATGTTTCAGGCGCAAAATTGGTTGTTCAAAATAGCGATAACTGAGTATGCAAATAACTGCTGTAATTAGAAAAACAGCAATTGCTTCGGCTGCAAATACAGCTGTGCTGATAGATTTAATTCCAAGTACAGCATTCAGTTTTTGCATCCCCATAATTACAAATAAATGAAAGCAGTAGAAGCCATAGGTAATGATTCCGAATTTGCTTAACCATTTGGCAGAAGAAAATCGGAATAAACCTTTTTCATTGCGTACTTGATCTTCGATGAGAAAGCCAAATGAAAAAGCGAGAACAGTTCGACCTAATACTGCATTCTCTGGCTTGCTGAGTAAAATATTGTGTAAGAGAAAAATTAGAATCAAAGTTATATAGCTGCTAATACGATATCGTGCAGAGTTAATTCCCTTCAGATACAAAACAGACCAAGCAATACTACTTCCGATTGCAAGATCACCCATTACGCTGAATGTGTGAAATGTGATTACATCTGTATTTGATGTATTGCTAATCCTGAAGGTGACTGAACTAATCAATACCAGCAAAAGTATAAACCAGAACCATCGCTTGTTTGTAAACAGAATAACAATCGGCCAAAGCAGATAAAATTGTTCTTCAACAGCAACCGACCAAAGTACGCCCAAACTATCGTTTCCGAAGCCTGTAAAACCGGTTGCAATCTGGTCGAAATTATTGACAAAGAGTAAATACCACGGTAGATGTTTCCCGGTTTCGTTTGCACTGAAATTGCCTGAAACCAGAGGGACAACTACAAAGCCGAGAAATACGACGAGAAAGAAAACCGGCCAAATTCTGAGTATGCGCCGGGCATAAAAGTTTTTGAGACTAATTGTTCCTCTGGCTTCTTTTTCGCGCAGCAATAGTGTTGTGATGAGAAAACCGCTGAGTACAAAAAACAAGCATACGCCTGTTGTTCCGAGGCCGTCAATAAAGTTTGTGTACATCCAGCTTTCGGCAGGGTGTATATTTTGACGATTGTTCAGGTAATCCCAGATGTGTGCAACAAAAACCATCAGACACGCTACAGCCCTTATCCCGTCGAGATTAGCGAAATATGGGCGTTTGAGTGTCATGCGTTAAGCAGATCGGAATTTTGAACGGATGAAATCAATGTATGGACGCAAGCTGAAAGGCAGACTGTGATAGAATCGCCGTCTCCAGTAGCTCATTCGTTTTTCAACGGGCCGTGCTTGGGTGTTGAGAGAAATGCCTTCGCGTTTGGCAAGTTGAACCGCATCGTACATCCAAACGCCTTTTGTTACAGCCGTGCAGAGGTACTGAATCGGGCCGTGTACATAGTTCAGCTCTGGATTTTCTACCAAACCGAGAAACTTGTTTGGTGATGCTGCACTGCGTTTTGAGGCATTGTGCTCAAACTGCCACGGGTTTTCAGCACCTTCAAGGATATTCAGAAACCCTTCGCGGTTCCAGATGCCGGCTTGAAGATTTACGCGGTAGGGTGCTTCTTTGCGCGTATAGCCGCACCACGGTGCATCAGCAATTTTATCGTAAGCATAATCGCTGAAATGATCGGCAGGGAAGCAGGCAATGCGCATAAATACAGCCTCTTCGCGTTCGAGCAAGGCAATGCATTCTGTCAGCTTTTGCTCGTTGGCAGGGCCGTTGAGAAAATAATCTTCGAGCAAAAGGATGATGTTTTTCTCCGGAATCTGCTGGAGAATGCTTCGTGTATCTTCGGTCCAGCTTGCCGGTTTACCCGAATGCAGCACAGTAACACCTTCGCGCGAATAGCTGATTTCATTGGCTCCGAGATACACCTGATACGGACAGTTTTTCCAGTAGCGGAAAAAGAAATCGAAAAACGGATTCCAAACATCGGCGTATTTATCGCACGAGAGAACGAGAACAGCGGTAGAGGTGTGGGTGGGTGTCATCGCTGTTTCAGTTAAACATTAATCTGCGATAAACACCAAGATAGCGGCGCTTTGCCGATGCTGCAAGCTGAAAAAAGTGAACAGCTTTCAAGCTTTTTCTGGCCTCACTAAAATTGCCTTGAAGCATGAATTCATCGGCTCTCCAGAGGTGATAATAGGGTGCCGATTTTTTAATGAGTTCTTGCTGATCGCTTGTTGCCGAAGCTGCATTGGCAAACATTTCTGTGTATAGCTGATCTTTCTCGCGTCTGAATCCGTCGCCGCCGAGACTCAATGTTTTTGAGCTGGTGTGCAAACGAAATGCCGTGAGATGAAAATCAGTAGAAACGATATTTTTTTGCTGATGAGTTACGAGATAGCGCATCCACAACTCAAGATCCATGCAAAGGTGCAGCGACTCGTTGCAAAATTCCCCCGCCTTCCAAACATCGCGGCGGTAATACATGGAGGGCTGATTGACTTGTCCGTAGCCGAGCGTGATTTCGGGCAACGGAAAAATAATTGGTCCCGAATACCGCTGTGTACCTGCTTCGCTGAAAATGCGGGTACTTCCGGCAAATAATGTAGCAGCTGGATTTTTTTGTACTAATCCGGCAAGGTGAAAAAGTGCGCCGGGTTCCAGCAAATCATCGCTGTTGAGCCAGTTGAAAAGATAGCCTGTGGCACGTTCAAACCCTTTGTTAATGGCGTGCGACTGGCCACGGTCGGGAACGCTTTCCCAATAGGTAATTATGCTTTCGTATTGTTGAATGATGTGTACCGTTTCATCTTTGCTGCCGCCGTCGAACACAAAAAGTTCGAGCCGCGGATAGTTTTGTGCAGCAATCGATTTCAGCGTATCGCCAATGTATGCGCCCTGATTGTAGGACGGAATCACAATGCTGATGATCGGTAGTTCTGTCATCATGCTTTTGCGGGTAATGCAATCAGGTTTTTGTGTTCGAAACTGAAATCATTCATCGGTTTCAGCATTCGTTTTACCGGCTCGTATTCATGAATTGAATAACCGAGCTTGGTGAGTTCCGAAGCCAGTTCAGCGCAACTTGCTCCTGCTGCTTCGAGGTTGGATGCAGTAAACTCAATCAGCAAAACAGGTTTGTACTTTTTTAGTGTTTCTGCTGCGCCGCGAAGCACATGAATTTCCCAGCCTTCAACATCTATTTTGATGATGTCGGGATGCGGGAGTTCTAATTTTTCATCGTTCATTAAATCATCGAGACGAAATGTTTCAATGATTTCACGTTGCATGCCTTCGGCCGGAACCAGTGAGTTCCACGCATCGCGACCGGGACCGGTGATAAAGATTTCCTGTTTACCGTTTGCATCCGAAACCGCTGCGCGAACAGTTTGAATATTGCTGCATTGCGGATTGAGCGATATATTTTTCTGAAGCTTTTCGTACGTTGCACTTACGGGTTCAAAGGCTACAGCAACGCCTGTTACACCAATTTTATGTGCAGCCAGCAAACTCATTAAACCGATGTTTGCTCCGATATCGAAAAATACATTGCCGGGTTTGAGCATATTGGTCAGCCACTCGCGTTCGGCCCATTCAAACGATCCGCAAAAGATTGCTGCCGAAAGTTCGTTCCCGGTTTCTAATGAAATCCGGATGCCTTCCGGAAGCAGTGTTTCAACCGCACGGCCATCTTGAGGAATCAACTTCCATTCGGCTTGCCGCTTGCGCACTTTCGACCAAAACAGTCGCTGACGAATTGAAAACAGAATCCGGTTGATCATTTGCTTTTTTGCTGAAATAAACAATCGGCCTGCAAGAGTTCTCCGTTTTTGTTGCGATAACCTTCAAGCATACTGATGAGCTGAAAATTATTCGCATTCATAAACTGATAAATTTCATTGAATGTGGCACTCTCTTCATACAAGGGTTTGAACGAAACTTCAACCCAAACGTAAGAGGTTCGTTTCAATGTATTCACAGCACCGCGAAGCACGAGCAGTTCGGCTCCCTGTACATCAATTTTCAATAAATCAGCAGGGCGGTTATCGCCGGAAAGCAGTTCGTCGAGCGGAATTGCTTTGTGGGTTGTTACTTCAGCAACGCTTGTATCAAGATGCCCGCCAAGCAGTTTTTCATCAATTCTGAGTATAGAAGAAGTTGCACTTTCCGACTGGCGGTAAAAAATCACTTCTTCGTTTTTATCGCTGAGCACAGTTTCAACTATTTTCACTGATGTATCAGTCGAATATTTTTCGCGAAGTTCTTTCGCGAGCGATTGCTGCGGTTCAATGAGTACAGCACTTTTCACGCTAACTTCTTTTTTTACTGTTTCAAAAAAGTAGCCATGAAATGCTCCGATATCAATGTAATGCAGCGGATGTTCGGATTTGATGTAATGGAATAATGCTTTACGGTGCGGAATATCACCGAACCATCCACTGTGCAGAATACGATTGAGTATTTTGTAGATCAGCAACCGCATTACGAAAGCGAATTAAGTTGAACGGGTAAACTGTAATAGCCGTAATTCCATTCCTGCTGCAAAATTTCGGCAGCAGCATGTCCCGGATTCAAACAGTTTTCAAAAAAGAAAGCCATATCGGCACGGTCGAAATATTCTTTATGCGGAACAGTTAAATCGGCGCTGAGCGAATAAAGGCCGTTGGCCATTTTGCTCAAGTCGATACTGATTTCAGCAGTGTTGATGCCGCTTTTGAGTGGCAGCAGCTGATCGCGGCGCAGTGTGCCGAGTGATCCGAACGCTGCCGGAGTTCCCTGATACGCCTGAAGGCGAATATCAAGTGCGGCAGTGCATTCTTTTTCTGCGTGAATGACAAAGCGCACGCGCGCAGGTTCGCCGTTTGCACCGGGAGGCGAAATCAAATCAATGCGTGAGAAGCCGGTTGGTTTTTGCAATGCGCGCGAGGGTTCGTAGCTCGTGGTACTGCCTAAGTTTTCGTTCAGGTAACCGGCAATGATATCAGACGTTTTGCCCATACTTTTCACCTGTCCGCCCGAAAGCAGAATGGTTTTGCTGCACAATGCCTGCACAGCCGACATATTATGGCTCACAAATAAAATGGTGCGGCCGCTGCGGCTGATGTCGTCCATCTTGCCCAAACATTTCTGCTGAAACTCGGCATCACCAACGGCAAGCACTTCATCAATCACAATAATTTCGGGTTCCAGAAAAGCAGCTACGGCAAATGCAAGGCGGAGCTGCATACCACTCGAAAAATGTTTGAGCGGTGTATCTGCAAACTTTCCGGTGCCGGAAAAGTCAATGATAGCATCAAAGTTCCGGTTGATTTCGGCGCGGCTCATGCCCAGGATGGCGCCGTTCAGGTAAACATTTTCGCGGCCGCTGAGTTCGGGGTGAAAGCCGGTGCCCACTTCGAGCAAACTGGCAATACGTCCGCGAACTTTTATTGAGCCCGAATCGGGCGGTGTGATTTTAGAAAGGATTTTCAGCAGTGTAGATTTTCCTGCGCCGTTTTTACCGATGATACCCACCGCTTCGCCGCGTTCAACAGAGAAGCTGACATCTTTCAGCGCATGAAATTGTTCTGATGTTTCGCGGCTGCGTGTAAACATACCGGCAAGCGAATCGCGCAGGCTCAGGTAAGGCTGCTGCTGATGCAGAATCCTGAACGATTTCGATATGCTGTTTACTTCAAGTGCAGGTTTCATTACGCGAGATCAGCAAAGTAAGATTCGGTTTTGCGGAAGTAATAAACTCCCGCCAGAAACAGCACTAGTGCGGAGCCACAACTCAGCAGCAAATGAAAACTGCTCAGTTCCTGTCCGGCAAACATGGCTCTGAACAAAGAAACGGCTCCGCTCATTGGATTCAGCATGAGTAATTGCCGGATCCATTCCTGCTCCACAAATTCGGGAGGATAAATTATGGGTGTGGCAAAAAGCAGAATCTGTATCAGAAATGGAAGAATGTATCGGAAATCGCGATACTTTAAGGTGAGTGCCGAGAGCAAGCATCCTGCACCGATCGTTGTAACCAGTATCAGCAAAATAGCCAGCGGCACGCAATATAATGCCTGAAAACCGGGAGCAACTTTATAAAAAATAAGTACACCGGCAAATACCGGAAGTGCCATCAGCAAATCAAACAAAGCAACCAGCACGGCTGAAACCGGAAGTATCAGACGCGGGAAATAAATCTTTTTAATCATGGATGAGTTGGCCACCATGCTGTTTCCGGCATTTGACAAACCGGATGAAAAAAGCATCCACGGGAGCAGTCCTGACAATACAAAAACAGGATAGGGGATTTCGCCGGTTACGGTATTCATTGCCCGCGAAAAAAACAGCGTAAACAACAACATCATCAGCAAAGGCTGCAGAATTGTCCACGCAAAACCAAGTACGGTTTGCTTGTATTTTACTTTTATATCGCGCCAGGTAAAAAAATAGAAAAGCTCACGGTAGTGCATAAGCTCGGAAACGCCTGTAGAAAACGACGCTCTGGGCTTAATTTCATATTCTTGTTGCTCTTCCATTCGGTACTGCTGGGTCAGTTGTTTCCGGTCAACTGCATGAATATAACATTAACAGTTGAATTGATAGTGTCAGATAAATTAATCCTCTTTCGTTTTCATCGAAACAACTAACGAAAATTCAGGGGTGTTGGTTACAATTTCTGATTAATGTGCCAAACAGGTTAACCTTTAGTTATTCCAACTGTTGAAATCAATCCCGGTTATTTCTGAGAGTTTGTCGTTGTGCGGTTTGTAGAAATTGCGCAGAAACAAGGCCATATCAGGGTCAATGGGCTGATGTTTTGCATTCGTTAAATTGGCTTTACGCAAAATTTCACCGGCTTTGTAGTCTGAGCGACCAGGTAAAAATGCGCGTATATATTTTTTGATCCGGCTGTTTTTATGAAGTAACCGGGTGATGAATTTTCCTGCTTTTTGCGATCGGGTTTTGTGCGTTACATTGTGCCTGATTTTTGTATTCGGCACAAAACTGCTGTCAACACCGAGTTTAGAAAATAATGCTGCGCATACCTGCTGTGGCTGGTTGTTCAGCTCTTCGTAGCGGATAAGTGTTACTTTCTCTTTGGGGAAATGACGGTAAATCATTTCCAGGTGCCG
The DNA here is from genome assembly GCA_943371015.1 of Synechococcus sp. UW140. Classification (GTDB taxonomy): domain Bacteria; phylum Bacteroidota; class Bacteroidia; order Palsa-965; family Palsa-965. The sequence goes on from CALRTD020000022.1 coordinate 18,337, forward strand.
GGCATACAAACTCATTCCAATCAGAAACGAGTAGCGCCAGTCGGTGTAATCCGCTTTCTCAACTATACCGCGCATTTCCTGAAACGGAATATTGATATGCCCGTAGTTTTTTTCCATCAGAAAAGCGGAGTAGGTACGCTCAACCGGATTGCGGAGTAAGATGACAATTTCGCAGTCGGGGTTATGAGCTTTGAGTCGCTTTATGCCTTCTTCGCTTGTGTAAAGTCCCGCATTTTTAGCAATCAGCAATTCGTTGCTGTGCGCATGGGGGTAGTACTTTTTCAGTGCTTTAGCGTAGCCTTCGGCGTAGTCGTTATCATCGAAAAAGTAGCTGAATTCTTTTTGAAGATGCGTTTGAAGTGAAGGATGTTCGCCCAGATATTCTTTTATCGACGTGGTGCCCGCTTTTTGCGCACCAATTATCATCATGCTGATGTGCTGTTGCTGAGACATAATTGAATTATCGTCGGGCCTCCTGATTGAATGGTCGGCAAAAATAACCGATTTTTGTGTTCAAGATTCGTATTAACACAGTCTTCACGATAAATGAAAGAATCACCGCTTCGTCTTGTATTTGCTACTCAGAATAAACATAAGTGTGATGAAATTCAGTCGCTGCTGGGTGCTGCATTCGAGTTGATTACGCTTTCGGAAGCTGGTATAACTCACGAGTTAGAAGAAACACAGGCAACGCTGGAAGGCAATGCTTTGCAAAAAGCCCGGGCAGTTTTTGAACTAACCGGTAAAAGTTGTTTTGCTGATGATACCGGTCTTGAAGTAGAGGCATTAAACGGGGCTCCCGGCGTTTACTCTGCCCGTTATGCAGGC
>CALRTD020000023.1:0-18379 GCA_943371015.1 Synechococcus sp. UW140
GTTTCGAATTTGAGCAGCGTAACGAAAGCGAGTATAGCCTGAGTGCTATCGACCTTTGGACACGTATGCGTCAGTTGGCTAACTTCCACCTTACCCAGCTTGATCTTGCTAACCCCACAGAGGTTAACTACGGAACATACAGCGCTTTCACATACGAGCGTTTGTACGACGGAACACAGCAGCGTTATTTCGATGCAAGTGTTCGTGAGAAACTGGGACTGAGTGCAACCGGCAGCGAGTGGATTGACATCGACAACCTCGATCCTTCTTTCTTTACCCTGGATATGTTCAGTGCAGAAGATCTTCTGCTTGATGGTAATAACATTGTTTCATACTATGGTTATGACCACACCGGTAAGAAAATCAACGGTACACCTTCGTTTGATCAGTTCCTTACAGGCACAGATGCCAATGGTAACCTGAGCCGCACAATCGGTGCTTTCCGTCCGATCTACATGGCTGGTTATATTCAGGACAAGTTCGACTTCAAAGACATCAAGTTTAACGTAGGTGTTCGTATCGACCGTTTCGATGCTAACCAGCAGGTTCTCCGCGATCCTTATGTATTCTACGAAACCAAAACAGTTGCTGAAGCTTCTAACTTCTCTCACCCGACTAACATGGGCAGCGATTACGTTGTTTATGTTAACGATCTGAATAACCCGACAGCAGTTGTAGGTTATCGCGATGAGAACCGTTGGTTCAATGCACAGGGTAACGAAATTTCAGACGTTTCTCTGATTGCACAGGCAACAACAACAGGCCGTATCACCCCTTATTTGGTTGATCCTTCACAGAAAACAGTAAACGCAAAATCGTTCCGCGATTATGATCCGCAGCTTAACATCATGCCGCGTATTGCTTTTGCGTTCCCGATTTCTGAAGAGGCTAACTTCTTTGCTCACTACGATGTACTGACCCAGCGTCCGACCGATGGTTTCCGTCTCGACCCGATTCAGTATCTCTACATCCAGAACCGAGTAGGTCTGTTTAACAACAACCCGAACCTCCAGCCGCAGCGCACTACCGACTATGAGCTTGGTTTTACCCAAACTCTTAACGAGCGCAAGAACTCAGCTATTACACTGTCTGCGTTCTACCGCGAGCTTCGCAACATGATTCAGGTTGTAGCTGTTAACTTTGCCTATCCTTCTAACTACCTGACCTACGGCAATATTGACTTCGGTACTGTAAAAGGTTTCACAGTAGCTTACGATCTTCGCCGCACAGGTGGTGTTCAGCTTACAGCCAGCTACACCCTTCAGTTTGCTGACGGTACCGGTTCAGGAGCGACAGAAGCTCAGAACCTTGTATCTGCCGGTCAGCCTAACCTCCGTACAACACTTCCCCTCAGCTTCGATCAGCGCCATGCTATCGTAACCAACATCGACTACCGTTTTGGTTCTGGTGCAAATTATCGCGGACCGGTTTGGGGCAAAAAAGAAGTACGTGTATTTGACAACGTAGGTGCTAACGTGGTATTCCGTGCCGGTTCTGGTACACCTTACACACGTCAGTCTAACGCTACACCCGAAGCTCAGTTTGGTGTTGCAGCCCGTCCGCTGCTCGATGGTTTGATTAACGGTTCACGTTTGCCCTGGCAGATTCGTATGGACCTCCGTATCGATAAAAACATCGACCTCACCTGGGGCAGTGGTGACGACAAGAAAGTGGCTAACCTGAACATTTACCTCCAGGTTCTCAACGTGCTGAACACCCGCAACATTCTTAACGTTTACCGTTACACCGGTAACGCAAACGATGATGGTTATCTGAGCGATGCCAGCACTCAGGCGTTGATTGCTGCTCAAAACGATCCCCAATCGTTCCGTGATCTGTATTCTGTGAAGATGTCTGATCCGAGTTTCTACAGCATCCCCCGTCGTATTCGTCTGGGTATCATGCTTGACTTCTGATCCGGTTTGTGATTGATCAATACAAAACAAGAGCGAACGAACAAATTAAAGGAAGCGAAAAATGAACATTAAGCGTCCATACTACATTCTCCCTGTTGCAGCTGCGATGGCATTTGCGGTAACAGCCAATGCCCGCGAAAACGGTGCATCTGGCAACCGTCAGGGATTTAACGGTAACCGGGGCAACTCGTCACAGCAACTTGCTGCGTCGTGTACACCTGCTACCTCACAGACTGACCTTGATATCAACAACGTACGTACTACCATCCTTGGCGGTGGTGATATGTGGTGGGATCTCAGCAATGCGAAATATGAGGTTCCCAAGGGCAGCCGTGCTCACTCATCATTTGCAGCCTCTCTCTGGATTGGCGGTCTTGATGCGGGCGGGCAGCTCAAAGTTGCTGCTATGACTTATCGTCAAACAGGTAACGACTTCTGGCCGGGACCGCTCGATACCACTACTGCTTCTATTGAATCAGATCAGTGCGTAGCGTACGATCGTCACTGGAAAATTACCCGTAAGGAAGTTGAAGACTATGCGGCTTGGTATGCTGATCCGTCAGCATTCCCGGGCTTCACGGTTCCCCTCACCATTCAAAACTGGCCGGGTAATGGCGATCAGTCGCTTGGACAAGGCCGTTTTCTGGCTCCGTTTACAGATGTGAACCAGAATGGTGTTTACGAGTGGGCTGCCGGTGAGTATCCGGGTTATGACCTGACCAACAGCTTGGGCTGTACAAAGTTCCAGCTGTATGGTGACCAGACGCTCTGGTGGGTGTTTAACGACAAGGGTAACGTACACTCTGAAACAGGTGCGAACCCGATTGGTCTCGAAATTCATGCACAAGCTTTTGCTTTCGCAACCAACGACGAGATCAACAACATGACGTTTTATGCCTACAAGGTGATTAACCGCGGTTCAATTGCGTTGAACAACACTTACTTTGGTAAGTGGGTTGACTCTGACCTTGGTCTTTATAACGATGACTATGTAGGTTGCGATGTAACCCGTGGTCTTGGTTATACCTACAACGGTACACAACACGACGGTGGCAGCCCGCAGCCGAGCATTGGTACTTATGGTGCTAATCCTCCGGCTTTTGGTATGGACTTCTTTGAAGGGCCGGTTGCCGATCCGTTTGATGGTGTAGATAACGACCGCGACGGTGTTACCGATGAAGCAGGTGAGCAGATCATCATGTCGAAGTTTATTTATTATAACAACGACTTCTCCGTTACCGGTAACCCTGAAAACGGTACACACGTTTACAATTACCTTACCGGTTTTTGGAAAGATGGTACACCTGTAACATTTGGTGGCAACGGTTACGGCGGCTCACAGCCTTCTAACTTCATGTTCCCCGGCGATACCGACCCGAACAATCCGAGCACAGTTTGGTCTGAAATCACTGAAAACAATACTCCTGCTGACCGTCGCTTCCTTCAGTCGGCCGGACCGTTTTCACTTCAGCCGGGAGCTGTTAACTACGTAACCGTAGGTGCTGTATGGGCTCGTGCAGGTAGCGGTGGTCCTGCTGCTTCAGTTGAACTGCTCCGTGTAACAGACGACAAAGCGCAGAACCTGTTCAATGCTTGCTTCCGTACACTTGATGGCCCGGATGCTCCGGATATGGATTTCCAGGAACTTGACCGCGAAGTTGTTCTTTACCTGAGCAACAAGCCGACAAGCAACAACTATCTTGAGTCTTATGAAGCAAACGATCCTTCAATCACTTACAGTGCACTTGTAGGTTCACCGCTCGACACAACATTCAACTTTGAAGGCTATCAGATTTTCCAGTTGAAAGATGCTTCTGTAACAACAGCTGATCTTTACGATCTCAACAGAGCACGTCTGGTTGCACAGTGCGATATTCGCAATGGTGTTACTCAGCTTGTAAACCTTGAGCGTAACGAAGCACTCAATGCTGATGAGCCCCAAGACAAAACAATCATTGCCAATGATAATGGCATTGTTAAGTCATTCAGCCTCACTGAAGATGCTTTTGCATCTGGCGACCGTCGAATGATTAACCACAAGACCTATTACTTCATGGCTGTATCATACGCTTACAACCGTTATCTTACCTATGATGACGTAACGTATGATCCGTTTAACCCGCTTTCGCCTTCAAACATTGGTCAGAAGAAGCCTTACCTGGCTGGCCGTAAAAACGTGAAAGTATACTCTGTGATTCCCCACATTCCTTCACCGGAACTTGGCGGAACCAGCCAAGCTTCACAGTATGGCTCTGGTCCGAAAATCACACGTATTGAAGGTAACGGTAACGGTAACAACGTAATTGATCTTACACAAGCTTCTATTGATCAGATTTTGTCTGTTGCTACCGTTAACAACGGAGGTACAAGCCGCGTAAACAAAATTGAATATGAAGCAGGTCGCGGTCCGATTAACGTTAAAGTTATTGACCCGCTCAACGTTCCTGAAGGTGATTATCAGGTTAAGTTCCTGAACAACCCGTATTCAAGTTATTCAGTAACAACAGCTGCTACCTGGGAACTTATTGAAACATCTCCCTCGCAGCGCACTGTGGCTACTTCTGACCGTGCAATTTCAATGGTTAGTGTGTTTGCCAACGAGCAATTGATTCCTGAGCTTGGTCTTTCAATCACCATCAGCCAGGTTCAAGATCCGGGCAGCCAGAACAATCCTGACAAGAACGGTTATCTGGAATCAAGCCTTGCGTTCAGCGAAACAAGCAAGCGTTGGTTATCAGGCATTGTTGATACCGATGGACAGAATGCATTCAACTGGATTCGTTCTGGTACAAACCCAGGTCCTCAGGGCAACTGTCAGGCTCAGCTTGACGATGAAAAACAAGCTAACATTTGGATTGACGCAGATGCGAACTACGAAGGCGTTGTTGATGGTACCTGGGCACCTTACCGCCTTGCAGCCACCAATCCGGTTTCTTCTGCCACAACAATTTGTTATGATGCCGGTCCGGCTTTCCCCACAACAGCGGCTTACCTCACACAAACCCGTATGAGCTACCTCTCAAACGTGGATGTGATTTTCACTAACGACAAGTCAAAGTGGACACGTGTTCCTGTTATTGAAACTGGAAACGTTAGACAGCTTAACCTTGGTCAGCGTGAAGCCTTCAATATCCGTACCTCACCCTCTGTTGATAAAAACGGACGTAAGTCTGGTGATGCCGGTTATGATGCAGCAACAGGTGACTTAACAAGCACAACAGGTATGAGCTGGTTCCCGGGTTATGCAATTAACATCGAAACCGGTGAGCGTTTGAACATGGCATTTGGTGAGAACACTGCACTTGGCGGAGAAAATGGCCGTGATATGCTTTGGAATCCGACCTCAAACGAGCAGACAACTTTCGGAGATCTTCTCTGGGGTGGTTTCCACTACATCTATGTATTCGGACACAACGGAAACCGTCGTTACTCAGGTAATGCTGATCCGAACCTCAATGGTCAGCTCAGCGATGTTCCTGCTTACGATGAAGGACAAACAATTGCCCGCATCCTGCAGTCAACACAAGCTGCAACCGAGCGTCGCGAAGTTTATGTGGATGCAATGTGGGTGAACATCCCCGTGCTTACCAGTGATTACGTGAACCACGTATTCAACTATGCCGGTTCACCGCTGCCTTGCGATGCAAAAGTTCGTCTACGTGTGGCTAAGCCTTACCGTCGTTTCTTCTACGGTATCAACCCTGTAAGCAATAACGTGTTTATTGAAACAGACAGTACCGGTGGTACACAAGGACCGATCCAGAATGCGAATAACCCGATGTACTCATTCAGTACCCGTGATCTTAAAACAAGTGTAAATAGCAATACCGCTGCGGTAAATGCGCTTGATCTGATCAATGTTGTACCGAACCCGTACTATGCTTATTCAGGTTACGAGAAGAACCAGCTTGATAACCGTATCAAGTTTACTAACCTGCCTGATAAGTGTACGATTCGTATTTACACTGTAAATGGAACGCTTGTTCGCACATTTACAAAGGATTCGCCGATTACCTCACTCGACTGGGATTTGAAGAACCAGGCCAATATTCCTGTGGCCAGCGGTCTTTACATTATCCATGTTGAAGTACCCGGAGTAGGTGAAAAAATCCTCAAGTGGTTTGGTGTGATGCGTCCGCTTGACTTGGATGCTTACTAAGAAGCACGGAACAGAAACAGACCATTTGATTATTCCAATTGCACAAGATCATGAAACAGCATAAAGTCCTTGCCTCCATTCTTGCAGCAGCGTTGCTGGCCGGTTCGGCCAGCAACCTGCAGGCAGGTAACGAAGACCGTGCCGGACAGGCCGGTGCCAGCGAACTGCTGATAAATCCCTGGGCTCGTTCATCGGGCTGGGGCGGAGCAAACACATCAGGTATCCGTGGCCTTGAAGCCATGAACTTTAACGTTGCCGGTACAGCGTTTACCAAACGCACTGAGTTGATGTTCTGCCGTACCAACTGGCTCTCAGGCGCTGATATCAATATCAACTCGTTTGGCTTTACCCAGCGTGTTGGTGAAACAGGCGCTATTGGCCTCGGTGTAATGTCGATGGATTTCGGTGATATTCCGATTACTACCGCCGACCTTCCCGAAGGTGGTATCGGTACATTCCGTCCGAACTTCACCAACATTGCACTTTCTTATGCCAAAGGTTTTTCTGAAAACATTTATGGCGGTATTGCCATTCGTGCTATTTCAGAATCAACAGCCGATGTAGCAGCACGTGGTATTGCTCTTGATGCCGGTATCCAATACGTAACTGGTAAATATGAGCAGCTGAAGTTTGGTATTGCTCTCCGTAACGTGGGTCCCCGCATGCGCTTCAGTGGCGACGGTCTCTCATTCCGCGGCATTGCTCCTTCAGGAACTTATTCAATGACACTTGAGCAGCGCAGTTCTGATTTCGAATTGCCTACACTCATCAACATTGGTGGTTCTTATGATTTTTATTTCTCGAAAGATTCGACATCAATGAAGAATAACCGCATTACTCTTGCCGGTAACTTCGTGTCTAACTCTTTCCAGAAAGACAACTTCCGTGTAGGTGTTGAGTACGCATGGCGTTCAATGCTGATGGTTCGTGCCGGTTACGATTACGAAAAAGGCATTACCAAAAGCGATGAGCGTACCACAGCTTTCACAGGCCCTTCATTTGGTGCAACACTTGAACTTCCGTTCTCAAAACGCGGTTCTACTTTTGCAGTTGATTACTCGTACCGTGCTACCAATCCGTTCAACGGAGTACACAGCTTTGGTGCCCGCATCAATCTGTAAAACGAGATAAATAAAATGTACAACGGCATCCCTGATTTTTCAGGGATGCCGTTTTTTTATCCAGTTATGAAGTGCAGAACCCCGGATACTGATTTTGAGTTGTTATTCAGCATTTACATAGTTTTATTTGTGCAGTAACTCTTGAATAGTACAACTGCTGATTATTTCCCCGAAGCCATCCCCGGCTGTCAGTAAAGCAGTTTATCCCCCGACGCAGAGTGCTGGCAACATCCCCGTTGTATCAGCAAATTTCAATTCACATCCCTGTTGCTGTTTTGTTCAGCGTCTGTTTATCAGGCGTAGCTGATCGATACGCTATTGTTTTTATTCATCTAATGCGTCAGCTTATGGAAACGTATTCTAAACTGTTCATCATCCCCTTACTTTTTTTAGCAGGTGAAATTGGTGCGCGTGAGTCGGGCGCAAGCGGAAACCGCCGCCCTGCACAGCAAGCTTCTGATTTGCGTATAGCCGCATCCTGCACACCGGCGGCAGCAAGAACTGATCTTGATATCAATAACGTCCGGACAACTATTCACAACGGAGGTGATATGTGGTGGGATTTACAGAATTCACCACTGTACGAAATTCCGAAAGGCAGCCGCGCACATTCTTCGTTTGCATCATCACTTTGGATTGGCGGATTGGATGCCGGCGGACAATTAAAAGTAGCGGCTATGACTTACCGGCAGGCTGGTAATGATTTCTGGCCCGGCCCGCTCGATAATAATGCCTCAACAGATGCGAGCGTTTGTGAAGAGTATGATAATATTTATAAGATTTCACGAAAAGAAGTTGAGGATTATGTCAACTGGTGCAATGCCGGAAGGCCTGGCGGATACACAGTTCCGCTCAGCATTCAGAACTGGCCGGGAAACGGTAATGTTGCTTTAGGACATTTGCAGCAGTTGGCTCCGTTTTACGACAGCAACAATGATGGAATATATCAGTGGCAAGATTGCGACTATCCGGCATACAACTTGAGCGGACAATCGAATTGCTCAAAGAATCAGCTGTTTGGTGATCAAACGCTTTGGTGGGTATTTAATGATCGGGGAAATATTCACACACAAACCGGAGGTGCTGCTATTGGTCTCGAAATTCGTGCTCAGGCTTTTGCCTTTGCTACAAATGATGAGATCAATAACATGACTTTTTATTCGTATCAAATCATTAACCGCAGCAATATTACACTTGAGAAAACCTACTTCGGACAATGGGTTGATTCTGATCTCGGAAAGTATGATGATGACTACGTAGGTTGCGATGTTGCCCGCGGTTTAGGTTATACTTACAACGGTGTTGCCAACGATGGCGGAAGTCCCGTGCCATCGCTCGGCACTTATGGTGCAAATCCGCCAGCCTTTGGTCTCGACTTTTTTGAAGGTCCTGTAGCCGATCCAATTGATGGTATTGATAATGACCGCGACGGCATTACAGACGAAGCAGGTGAACAAATTATCATGTCGAAATTTGTTTATTACAACAACGATGAATCTGTTACCGGCGAACCTTCGAATGCCACTCATTATTATAATTACCTGAGTGGTTTTTGGAAAGACGGAACACCAATTACATACGGCGGAAACGGCTACGGCGGCTCACAGCCAGCTGATTTTATGTTTCCCGGAAATACAGATCCTGACAATGCAACAACACCGTGGACAGAAGTAACTGCCGGAAATTTACCTTTCGACAGACGCATGCTAACATCAGCAGGCGAATTTACACTCAAGCCCGGAGCTGTGAATTACGTAACAGTTGGTGCATTGTGGGCACGCGCTTCATCCGGCGGACCGTTGGCATCAGTTGAGCTTTTGCGTGCAACCGATGACAAAGCACAGGCGCTTTTCAATTCGTGTTTTAAAACACTCGATGGTCCGCGGGCACCTGATCTGGATATTCAGGAACTCGACCGCGAAATTGTATTGTACCTTTCAAATCCTCCGGGCAGCAATAACTATCGGGATGAATATGAAGAAACAGATCCCACACTTTCTGCCTACAATATATTAATTACTCGATACGGCGGATCACCTATTGATACTACCTATAATTTGGAAGGGTATCAGATTTTTCAGATCAAAGATCCGAGTGTTTCTACTGCCGATTTTTATAATCCTGATAAAGCGCGTTTGGTTGCACAATGTGATGTTCGGAACGGAATAACTCAAATTGTAAACCTGATTCGCGATAATTCGCTGAATGCTGATGTGCCGCAGGACATGACAATTGCTGCAGCCAATGAAGGAATAAAGCATTCATTCAGTATTAAAGAAGATGCATTTGCATCGGGCGACAGAAGACTGATAAATCATAAGACGTACTACTATAAAGTATTGGCTTATGCGCACAACGAATTTCTGAAGTGGGATGATGAATCGTTTGATACGATAAATCCTCAGAAGCCATGCAATATAGGTCAGAAGAAAATTTATCTGGCTGGCCGCGGAAATGTAATTACCTATACCGCAATTCCGCATATTCCTGCGCCCGAGTTGGGTGGTACTGCACAGCTTTCGCAATATGGCTCAGGCCCGGAAATTACACGCATTGAAGGTTGCGGAAATGGCAATAATGTGCTTGATCTGACACCCGGTTCTGAGCGCGATATTTTGAATGCACTCAGCGTAAACAATGGTGGTACGAGCCGCGCGAATACTGTAACTTATGTTGGTGGTCGCGGCCCGGTTAGTATTAAAGTAATTGATCCGCTGAATGTACCCGAAGGTGATTTTGAACTGCGGATCATCAATAACCGGTACAATCAGTTTACCGTTACTGATACAGCTCGTTGGGAGTTAAGGCAAACCTCGCCGGTAAATCGTGTAGTGGCTGTATCAGACCGTGCACTTTCAATGGCTTCGGTTTTTGCCAACGAGCAGCTCATTCCAGACCTCGGACTTTCAGTCACGGTAAGTCAGGTGCAGGAGCCGGGTTTGCAGCGGAATCCGGACAAAAACGGTATGCTGGAAAGTACGATCACCTTCAGTGATGAAACACGCCGCTGGCTTACTGGTGTAAAGGATCGCGACGGACAGCAGCCCGGGAACTGGATCCGCTCCGGCATTGTACGCGGCGATACTACGGATCCGTGCCGGTATTTGTGGGATGATGAACGGCAGTTTCAGAACAGCGGTATCTGGTACGATGAAAATCAGGAGTTTGAAAAACTGATTGACGGCACTTGGGCCCCCTACCGAATGGCGGCTTTGAATCCGACACCATCGGCAACCAACATTTGCAACCCGGCTGGTCCTGCTTTGAACAATCCGATTGCAATCAGCCAGAACAAAATTGAAAACATTTCGAATGTTGATATTGTATTTACAAACGATAAATCGAAATGGACACGAGTTCCGGTGTTTGAAGTTGGCCCTAACAAGCAACTCAACCAAAACCAGCGCGAGGCATTTACACTTCGTACTGCTGAGTCGGTTGATAAAAACGGGCGTTCGGCCTCAAACGGTGGCGATGCTGATGCCAACGTAATCAGCGCTACCGGAATGAGCTGGTTCCCGGGTTACGCCATTAACATTGAAACCGGTGAGCGACTGAACATGGCTTTCGGCGAGAACACAGGTCTGGCATCAGAAAACGGCCGCGATATGCTTTGGAATCCCAGTGCAAATGAACAAAGCCAGTTTGGGGATGTGCTTTGGGGCGGAATGCATTACCTCTATGTTTTCGGTCACAACGGCAACCGAACTTTTGCCAATATTGATCCTTCGCTGAACGGAAAACTGAGTGATATTCCGGCCTACGACATGGGCAAAGCTATTGTTGACATCATGCAATCTTCTGTGGCAACTGCCTATCGTCGCGAAATTTGGGTTGATGCGATGTGGGTAACCATTCCGATGCTTTCCGGAGATTTTGCAAACCATAACTGGAACTATTCTGGTTCGCCGCTGCCTTGTGATGCGCGTGTACGATTACGGGTGGCAAAACCATATAAGCGGAATTATAACGGAATGAACACACTGCTTGGAAACACAGTACTTCCGTCAGACAGTGCAAGCGCAACAGTGCAGAATGCAAATAATCCGATGTATGCTTTCAACACCCGGAATCTTAAAATAACAATCAACAGTAATGCAGCTGCGGTTAATGCACTTGATCTGATTAACGTAGTTCCAAACCCGTATTATGCTTATTCGGGTTACGAAAAAAATCAGCTTGACAACCGAATCAAGTTCACCAATCTGCCTGATAAATGTAAAATCAGAATTTACACCGTTAGCGGAACCTTGGTGCGAACGTACACGAAAGACGATTCAGAAATTACCTCGCTCGATTGGGATCTTAAAAATCAGGCAGGTATTCCGGTGGCCAGCGGACTTTACATTATTCATGTTGAAGTTCCCGGAGTGGGAGAGAAAATTTTGAAGTGGTTTGGGGTGATCCGCCCGCTTGATTTAGACGCATATTGAGGCGCTCCAAATATAAGTAATTGATAATTAAAGGGATAAATATGAAGTGAATGAGGTTTGATTGCAATCTTTTCTTGACTTTTTTCCCTGAATGCTTATATTTGTGAATGCGAGAGAGTCCCGGTGCAAGCACCGGGATTCTCTTTCTCGTTTAAGTCAAGCAATATTCACATACACCATAATAGTATGTCACAGTTTACTTATGTTACCGAAGAAGGTCTGCGCAAGCTGAAAGAAGAACTACATTTTCTGAAAACAAAAGAGCGCAGCAGCATTTCCCGTCAAATTGCAGAAGCCCGTGATAAGGGTGATCTTTCTGAAAATGCCGAATACGACGCTGCCAAAGATGCACAAGGCTTGCTGGAGCTGAAGATCTCTAAATTAGAAGAGCTGCTGAGCAATGCCCGCATAGTTGATGAAAGTCAGCTCGATACTTCTAAGGTGCTTATTCTTTGTAAGGTTACTGTTAAGAATGTTAAGAACGGAACCAAGATGAGTTATACGCTTGTTCCCGAAAATGAAGCAGATCTCAAGCAGGGTAAAATCTCCATTAACTCGCCAATCTCAAAAGGGCTTTTGGGTCGTAAAGTTGGTGATGTGGTTGATGTAACAGTTCCTTCGGGAATGATGCAGTTTGAGATTCTTGATATTTCCCGCTAATGGCTTCTGTTTTCACCCGCATTGTAAACGGCGAGATTTCCTCGCACAAAGTGGCCGAAACGGCAAATTGTCTTGCCTTTCTTGATGTGTTTCCTCTTGCCGAAGGTCATGTGCTCGTTATTCCCAAACAGGAAACCGACCTGATTTTTGACCTCGATGCTGAACTTTACACCGAGCTGCATCTTTTTGCCCGCGACGTAGCCAAAGCCATCAAGAAAGTTATTCCTTGCCGCCGCGTTGGTGTAGCTGTTATTGGTTTGGAAGTTCCACATGCACACATACATCTTGTGCCGCTCAACCAAATCAACGATATCAATTTCACGCGTGAAAAACTGAAACCATCTCCTGAAGAACTGGCTTCAGTAGCAAGAAAAATCAGTGAAGCCTATCTGGCCGGTTAATTTCCGGCCAGTTTTTTTATCTGCAAGTCTGAGCACCATAGTAAATTTCATCGATCAGCTCTGTTATCGTTCATTGCCAACAGATCACAGCGTTTATGCTCATTTCAAAAAATCCGTTCGTTTGATGTGGCTTATAAAATTGCTTCGTCAGCTAAAAGATAAAGAGGACGGTAAATCTCAAAACGAATTTTAAACAGACGCTGAGTTTTTGTTTTTTTAGCTTGACAGTCTCGCCCACGGGGTTGTATCTTTAGTTTTCATTAACCCCGCAATGAACAATCATATTATACGTCGTTTTGAGCTTGAACTGCATGTTCCCGATAAAGAAAGCGGGCGTACCCTTCAGGATGAATTACTGTTTGAATACAAGGAGCGAATTATCAATGAAATTTCCGTCAGGTTTGATAAACTAATCGGGCCTGATGAATACCTCACAATCGACCGGTTAACAATTGATGTAGGGCATATTTCACTTAATGAGCGCAATGAACAGTTAGCGCAGCAGTTGGCAGATGCCCTTGAATTGCAGTTACAGAAATTGATTGAAACAGCCCGGCAGCAGCCCGGTGAACTAGTATCCTTATTTGAATCGGATGCAAACGGCGGTAATGTGCAAGTAACCGTTCAGCTCAAAACCGCAATGTACAGCCGGCAGGAACTGCTGTGGCAATTGTTGGTGAACGGCATTTTACCCTGGCAGGGAAAGAACAATACAAGTATTGAACAGCTTGTTCGTGAGCTTATTGCTGAAGGTAAACTAAATGAAGTATTGAGCGCTCTGCAGCAGCAGGGCAAGGGCAACGGATTTTTACGTCTGGCCAAACAACTTAGTTTTAGAACAATACTCAGCTTGTTTGCCAACGAAAAGCAGCAGAAGTTTACCGGCATACTTTATAAGCTAATCAGATCAATCTCCGGTCAAGAGGCTGCTGAAAGTTTTATTGCTGCACTGCTTCAGATCAACAATAACTCATCTCAGCACAGTGGTTTATTTTCAGCATTACTTCTCGAAAATTTACATACCAATTATCTGTTCAGACCAGCACTTGCAAAGTTGATTGTAATGATTTCAGGCAATGATAAACTGGCTGAAACATTCGTAAAAGAATCAGTTGAGATAAGCAGTACTGATACCGTTCTGATTCATTCTGTTTTACAAGATGATAGCGAAAAAGAAGTTGTTCTGAAGAAAAGTATTGAAATAATTAATGATAAAGAATTTTTTGAGCAAAAGCAAAAATCTGCCAGTGAACCGGATTCGGTAATTATTGATGACAAGCAAATAATTACGAATGCCGGACTTGTTTTGCTGCATCCGTTTATCAATACATTTCTGTCACGCACAGGGCATATTGAAAACCGGGAGTTTATCAGCGATCGGGCAAGGGAAGAAGCCGCAGTACTCTTGCAATTGCTGGTAACCGGAATGCCTGATCTTGAAATGTTGGAAGAAAATAGCGAAGAGAGCTGGTACGAAGAACATCAGTTGCTGCTGAATAAAATTCTGGTTGGTTTGCCGCTTGAAACTCCGCTTCCCGGTTTGGGTGCTTTTAGCAAAGAAGAACTTGAAGCGTTTGCTGAAGAGGCTGATAAAGCCGTGCAGCATGCAATAAACTCATGGCCACTGCTAAGCCGAACTACAGTGGCCGCATTTCGGAACATGTTTTTGAAGCACGAAGGCCGGCTTTGTGCAGGAAGCGGAGGCTGGGATGTACAGATTGAACGTGATTCTTTTGATGTGCTGATTGATAAATTACCCTGGCCAATTTCAATTATCCGCTATCCATGGAGTGAAAAAACCTTGTTTGTTACCTGGTAAACTAATGGTTTTTTAGTATCAACTAAATATTGCAGATACCTTTTGTTATTGAGATAAATTGATGATAAATGCTTGATTAACACAATAAAATTATTTTATAAAAGATGCAAAATAGCTTGACTTTGGGTACTGATTAACGTAAATTAGCGTTGTAAATAACACTGATCGTTACTCACGCTATTTAACCCCTAAACTCAACAAACCCGCAACACATAACCGTTTTTCCTGATTCAATTACATAACCCCGAAGCATCAGCATGCTTTCTTCTGTCTCCTGCAGTGACAGATGCTCTCTTTCAGTCTTTTAGTTTAACTGAATACGTTTTGCCGACATTATCGGCTTGACCTTGTATTCAATGTGTCGAATGTTTTTGTCAGCATCATGCCCATACTCACTAACCTCATTCGTTCACTCAGCAAATACGAAGTTCGTATTGTTAGGAGCATTACTCAGATTACCGGTAATGTTGAAAATAAAAAGCGTGATCAGTTGTTTGAACTTATACATAAAGGTTCAGACGAAGATACTGCTGCAAAAATTATTGGTTATAAAAGCGCAAAGATTCCGGCATTCATTAATCTCAGTCAGCGCCTACAGCAAGATATACTGAATGCTCTGCTTATTGTTCAGCAGGCACCCGATGATGACTTACCCTTTTTGCAGGCTCAGTTTGGCTGTCGCAGGGCACTTTTGTTTGCTGATATTCTTCAGGCGCGAAATTGTTTTGAAGAAGCTGACTCGCTGCTTGAGCGTGCATCACGAACAGCCAAGCGCAGTGAGCTTTTTGCTGAGCAGGTACTTATTAATGATTTGCGGCGTAACACACCTTCTGTACAGCAAAATCCGGCACTATTTAATCAGCTCAGCCAATCGCTTTTGCAAGTTCACAGCATTCAGGGTGATGTGCTTAAAGCCCGGCAAATGCACTATGAACTGCTCAGTCCCGAACTTATCCGTTCGGTATCAATGGCTGATTTTCAGCAAAAAGGAATGCTCCGGCTCAATGAAATGACGAAGCATCTCCAGCAGTCGCCTTCGGGGCGCCTCCATTTTTACTACCACCTTGCTGCCATGAACTTTCATACCACAATTCGCAGTTTTGCAGATGCCCAAAAGCACGGCAGCGAATTACTGAAACTTATTTCTGAAAATTCATTGCTGCAGTCAGACGGTAATATTGCAGCCGTTAACATCGAACTTTCAGGTATAAACCTTGCCGGAGGTAACAATGAGGCCGCCGGAATTTTTGCACAGCAGGCTATAGATGCCGGCGGATTGGCTGTTGAACAGCGCTTGCAGGCTTTCCGTTTACTTGCACTTTCGCAGTTCAGAAGCGGTAACCACCATGCAGCCGCAGCAACCATTACAACAGCACTCCGGCGAAAAGATTCGTCAGTAACTCCGCTTGCCGAATGCCGCCTGCGGTTGCTGCAGGCTGCTGTTGCACTTGAACAGAAATCATATAAAGACAGTGCCGGGTTGATTGCCCGCTGCTGTGAACTTACCAACGACCACCGTGGATGGATGCCCGGTTATTTCCTGCTCGACCTTCAGCTCAATCTTGAACGCGGATTAATTGACGTAGCCGAACACCGGCTCGATGCTTTCCGGCACTCAGTTCGCCGCCATCAACTCGACGGTAAGAACGGAGATCAGCGGCTCACCGCAATTCTTTTTTTGCTGAACCGTCTCTTCAAATTAGATATTGGTTATAAAAACCTTCGCGAAAAAGAAGGTCAACGCATACAACTCCTTAGTCAAAACGAAAATGATTATTGGTGGAATCCTGCCGGATATGAATTAATCCGTTTTGATCAATGGTTGCTCAACAGAGCAAGCTAAATGATTGCATTGAGCCTGCACATTGTTGTATATTGCAGGCAACAGGACCCAACTGTTGAACCGGAACTGAATAGATTTGTATGACCATACTGATAAAGCCTTTTGGTGAAAACAGTTGTGAAGACGAGAAACGCCTGCTCGATGATAATTACGAAAAATACTATTTCCGAAACCGGCGTTTCGAAACACGCTTGCTCGACCGCAATACCTACCTAATTGTAGGCCGCCGCGGTACGGGTAAATCATCCCTCATCGAGTATTTTTCGTTTGCTGATTTACACGGGAAGCATTACCGCAGCATTGATGTAAATGAACCGCAACTCTATCAGGTTGTACTCGAAAAAGTAGCCCGCCTGCTCGAAGATAATTCGCTGCATACCTCACATAAAACACGGCTGATCTGGAAATATGTTATCTGGGCACTCATCTTTCGTGAGTATGTGGATAAAAATGATGATATCCGTGTTGCTGATTTTATGGATGTAACGGAGGAAAAGAAAAATTCTCCTTCCCGCATCGTGCTTTCAATAATTCAGAGTCTTGTCAATAAATTCACCGGCCTGGGCGGTATTGAGGCTGTGTTTGATACAATTGAAAGTCGGCTCAATTCAGAAGTTTTTGTCCGTGCTCAGGAAGCTGTGCTGCGTTATTCTAAAAACGATGAAGCCGTAATTGCTATTGATTCTATTGAAGATTACCCGACCGGTAATTCGGCCATGATGGCAGCTATTTCAGCACTTATCGAGTTTGCTTCTGACTTCAATGGCGAGTACTCCAACCGCGGATTGCACCTCAAAGTATTTATGTCGGCCGAAGTATTTCCGCATCTGCTTTCATCAGTAATTCCCAATCCGCTCAAAGTGGTACGTGATCCGCTGGTAATGCACTGGCGGCCGAAAGAACTTTTGCGTTTTGTTTGCTGGCGCTGGTACATGCACCTCAAAGAAACATCGCGATGGAAAGAAACAGATACAGTTGATTTTGATCGCCCGGCTGATGTCATGAAGAAACTCTGGGAGCCCTACTTTGGCCGCGAATTGACCAACGGCGCCGGAGTTCGCGAAAATTCATTCGCATTTATTCTCAGGCATACACAGCTTCGGCCGCGACAGCTTGTCATCATCTGCAATAAATTTTTCTCAATCATCAGCGATAAACATTATTATTCCGATAATCCCTCCCGTGATGCAGCCAGTGCTGTAGATTCTGTGCAGTCGCTGCTGGCAACAGAAGTAATTAATTCGTACAAAAAAATACATCACAATGCCGATCGGATTCTCAATGCACTTACCGGTTTGCCGATGATGTTTAAAGGAAAAGACCTCGACCGGGTTGCCCGTGTTACCAGTTCGCAATGGGAGAACGAAGAATACTCGCCGTATAATTTCCGAATGCTTTGTGCTGAACTGGGCATTATTGGCCGTGTGCGGCGCTACAATGAAGCATCAGGAATTATTGAAGCTGATTTCGAGTATTTCAACGAAGACAATCTGATTCTTACTGATCGTGATGATTGTGTTTTTCATCCGCTGTTCTTTCAGCGCTTCAATGTGCAGCATAATGTTCCCAATGCTATTGTTTATCCCTTTCCCGATCATCCCGATTATCAATTGTAGGTGAATTAGCGGAGAGATACAGATCTGTTTCTGCGAATAATTTTCAGCGTCTCATTCACCCGATTGCTTCGTACTTTTGCATTCTATGGCTGAGCGCACCGATCAGTTTGCTGATATTGTTTTACCGCTGGCATTGCCCAACTTATATACGTACCGCATTCCGCAAGTATTAAGCGGGGCGGTAGTTCCGGGTATGCGCGTGGTGGTGCAGTTTGGCAAGAGCGGAAAGCTTTACGCTGCCGTAGTTTGGCGTGTACACGAAAATGCACCTGCATACAGCGCCAAATACATTGAACACATACTCGATCCGGAACCAGTTGTTACCGAAAAACAACTTGAACTTTGGGACTGGATGGCCGAATATTACCTCTGTACCCGCGGCGAAATTCTCATTGCAGCCCTGCCATCGGG
>CALRTD020000024.1:0-17740 GCA_943371015.1 Synechococcus sp. UW140
GGCACTGAGCAGCTCGCCGTTGCGGTAGCGGTTATAATCCTCTGCGCGGTAAGCCTCTTCGTCGCCGGGCGTGTAGGGCTTCTGAATGCAGCGGCCTGTGGGTGTGTAGTAGCGGGCAATGGTAAGGCGGAAACCAGAACCATCGCTGAGTGTTTGCTCTTGCTGCACAAGTCCTTTACCAAAGCTGCGGCGGCCCACTACAATGCCGCGGTCGTTGTCTTGAATAGCGCCTGCAACTACTTCACTTGCCGAGGCCGAATGCTGGTCGATTAATACAGCAAGCGGCAGCTTCTCAAATTGCCCTTCTGCTGTTGCTTTGTAGTCGACGCGGCCTTCGGTACGGCCTTGTGTGTAAACAATCATCTTGCCGTTGGCCAGGAATTCGTCGCAGATTTCAACTGCTGCATGCAGGTATCCGCCGCCGTTTCCGCGCAGGTCAAGCACTAGGCTTTTCATGCCTTTTTGCTGTAGTGTTTGAGCGGCGGCAACTAGTTCTTCGCGGCTTTTATCGGCGAAACGCACTAAACGGATGTAACCGGTTTGCGCATTGAGCATGTAAGCGGCATCTACACTGCGAATCGGGATGCTGCCGCGGGTTACATTGTAAGCCAGCAGCCCGGAATTTCCGCGGCGAAACAATTCTATTTTAACCGCAGTGCCCGCCGCGCCGCGAAGTTGCTTGCGGATATTCCCGTCGGCAATTCCGGTTTTTCCCGTAAGCGACTGACCGCCTGCACGCACGAGCCGGTCGCCGGGCTGTAAACCTGCTTTTTCAGAAGGGCCGCCGGGGACAACTGCCACAACGGTAAGCGAATCGCGGAGAATGTTGTACTCAATGCCGATGCCTTCAAACTTGCCCTCGAGCGGCTCATTCATGGCTTTCCGTTCTTCGGCAGTGGAATAACCGGAATGCGGATCAAGCTGCTCGAGCAGGGCTTCTACGGTTTTGTCGGTAAGTGCATTTGCATCAATGGTATCAACATAATGTGCATCCACAAAATCGAGAACTGCACGTACTTTGTTAAGCGGGCTCCCGGGTGATGAGTTGCCGCTGCCTGAACCCAGATTAACGCCAATGAGCAACCCTGCGGCAAGCATTACACCGCAAATCAGCGGCAAAAGAATGGTGATGCGACGCATAATCAGGAGTTCGGAATGGTCAGTAGCTCATCATAGTGCAGCACTTCTACACCAAATTTGCGGAGAAAGTCAACTCCTTCATCGCTGGCAATGCCTTTGTAGGCGGCATACGACTCGCGATAAACAACGCGCTTAATCCCTGTGGTGTAAATAATCCGTGCACAGGCAATGCAAGGCGAAAGTGTGACGTATAGCGTACATCCTTCAATGGGCACATTATTCTTTGCTGCATACAAAATTGCATTTTGCTCAGCATGCAAAGCAAGAGAACAACTGCCTTTGCTGTCGCGCGGACAGCCGTGCTCCGGCCATTCCAAATCACAGTTATGTGTACCGGCCGGAGGGCCATTGTAGCCTAGAGAAATAATGCGGGTGTCTTTGGTAAGCACCGCACCTACTTTAGCTTTTACACAATGTGAACGCAGCGCCAGATTGCCGGCCAGCTCCATATAAATTTCATCAAACGACGGACGATGCATAATTGAAGATATTCCTCAAATATACGAAGAGCGCGCGGCACACGATTACATCTTGCTTACCGCTTATCCGATTACGAAGAAATATTCTGTGTTAGCCATTAGTTATTTATGGTTATCAAAACGGGGTGAAATACGTGGTTGTTTGTCCGGCACACTACTGCATATAATCCGGACGCAAGGTTGTTTGCAGGAATCGTTGTGGTATTTGCTTCGTAAACCACATTACCGTACATATCAAAAACTGTTGTAACTATTTCAGTGTTTCTTACTCCTGAAATCTGTACAGTAAATTGATCTGTTGCCGGATTTGGAAATACATACGGCTGCTCAGTAGTCAAATCTGTTTCGTAAACAGCCAGCGGCAACCAATCTGCACCTGCACTGATGCCGATGTCATACACTTCAGTAAACGGATAACCCGATACCGACAGCATAAAGCTATTGCCTCCGTTTCCGTCCATTACTTTTGGCTCGTGCAGCTGAGCCGGTAAATAGACTGAAACTATTTCTCCCGAAGGAAGGGTAACAGGCGAATTATCGTTGGTTACTGATGGTGCTAGTGCTGTGGCCGGCAAATTACCGCTGCTGAGTTTCCAAATGCGTTCAGCATCTGTTTCGGCCTCAACATAAATATTACCGCTGATATCGAAACAAGGCGAACGTACTTGTGTGCAGTTGCTGATATCGGAAATGAGCAAGCGGGTTGAGAGGTTGGTTCCGGTTGTACTTATTTCTTCAATGGCTTCAACCGGATAGCTTGATGCTGCTGATTCGAAAAGCAAGCGGGTTTCATCATACGAGAGATAAGGCGATGTGTGATACGCAAATGCTGTAGCAGTTGTTGTTAACTCAACCGGTTGCGACCAGAAAGAGCCTTGGCGGTCGGTTCTGAAAATGTCGCGGACACCGGTTCCGCCGCCGCTTACAAAGTAAATGGTACTGCCGTTATTGGTAATCTGCATGATGCCTTCGGCGTGAAACGCATTGCCCTGAGCATTTTTCGGCACTTCAAATGCGGTGAAATTGCTGTTGCAAATTGTAATTGCTTCATAGCCGCCAATGTTCTGGTCAAAACGTTCGCTCTGAAAAACATACCACTGTCCGTTATGCGAAACACTGATCGGGCCTTTATTTATACCGCTGTAAAGTGCGTGTGCATTAATACTGTCGGTAATGTTCTCGAATACGGTTTGCGGCTGTACATGGCAGCGCCAGAAAATATCATTGCTCTGTGCATCCTGCGTGGTAAATACAAGTTGTTGTGCCGAAAGTATTGCCGGAGTTACAACAAACAGCAACGTGATTATTTTACGAATTTGCCGCTTCATTTTTTAATTGATGATGAGTTTTTGTGTAACCCGATATCCGGCATCATCGGTAAATGAAACAAAATAAACACCCGGTACTTTTTGCTCCAGCTCCCAGCTTGCTGCGCCTGTTTTAACAATGGCTACAGCTTGTCCGGCAAGGTTTACAGCTTCAACGTTATTCAAATGGCTATTTGAAATCACTGTAAAAATTCCGTTGCCCGGATTAGGAATAAGTTTGATTTCCGGACGCAGGTGCGAATCCTGCAAGCCAACAGAAAGGCAACCATTATTCAGCAGATAATTTGATTTTGCAGCAGGCTGAGTTAGCAAGCCATATCCCGCATTGTAGATCAAATCATTTCCGTAGGCAGTGAGGTTGCTGAAATTTCCGTTGGTTGTCATTTGCCGTGCAGAGCAGCCATCGTTGTTCCAGCTCCAGGCCATCCAGCCTATTTCATTTTGCCGGCAAATCCGCAGCAACGGCTGATAGTTCAATGTGTACTGACATATCTGCTGATCGTCTTGCAGATTGGCAATTTCGCCAAACACAAACGGAATGTTTTGTGCGAGTGCATTGTTTACTTTGTTCAGCATCTGCACCGAATCGTTGTTGGCATAAGCATACCAATACGCATGCGCACTGAAAATAAGATTCGACTGCGGATCAGATGCAACAAGAGCCGGCCCCACGGCTGCAAGCACATCTAAATTGGTTCCGCAGTCGGGACCATCAATCATAATCGGAGCAGTAATGCCGGCGTTGCGGAGTGTAGTAACAATACTGCTGTACGTATTTTGAAATGTAGTTTGTGCGGCTTGCGGGTTTGCTGTCCAGTTTACGTAAAGCGCTTCGTTGGCAACATTTACAATAATGCTGTGCTGGTATTGTGTGATGAGCGCGAGAACTCCCGGCTGAGTAAACCAGTTGGCCAATGTTGTAAGCGCTTGTGCATTGTTCTGGCAGGTTTGATCGTGCAGTTCAAGAATCGGGATCATATCGAAACGTACGCATCGTGCAAGCGCGCTGTCTAAATTCACAAGGTTGTTGTAGGTTGCCTGCGGCGTTGGGCCATCGGGCGTATTGACGTACCATGGCAAACGCACACAATTGGCGCCTGTTAAAGCCAACTGATCAATCTGAAGCTGAGACGGCGACCAGCCCCAGTTATAGGGCGCATAGTTGATGCCTTTGAGTAAAAGCGTATCACCGCAGGGGCCAATAATCCAGCGGCCTGATGTTGTAATGTGGTTTGATGTTTGCGCTGCAAGCGAGTGCATTCCAAGCACCGCAAAAAGCAGCAGCAGGTTACGAACGTTGTTCTTCATCAATTTGCCTGCTGCGGCTTTGCGTGTTCCGGCTTCCATAGTATTTATTTTAAGACTATTGCTTGATAAATTTGAGGGTCGAGTTATTGCTGCGAAACGTAATGAAATAGAATCCCGGAATAATTCCGCTCAATTCAAGTTCACCGCTTGCCGATTGAAGTGTTCCTGTTTTTACAACTGCACCCAACGCATTACTAATTTGGTATTCGCCAATTTCTTGTGTATGCTGTGAAATAACATACAGCCTGTTCACAGCAGGATTGGGATAGATCTGATAGTTGCCAACAACCGGCATTTCTTCTTCAATACCAACTGTTGTTGTGTTTACAATTCTCCACGCATTGTTGGTAGAGATTCCGCACATGTACCACAACGCATTATCGAAAACAGTTGTTGATTGTGCGTGGCGGGTTCCTGCCGGAACATTTCCGGTTGTTGTTTTCAGTTCATGCCAATTTATTCCGTCAGCAGAATACCAAACATCATTCATTTCAACCGCAGTTGCCATTCCGCCCATGAGCCAGATTTTATTGTCGAACCAGGCAACGGTGTGCCAATGTCTGCCGCCCCACGGCGCTGATTCGTTTACCAGTGTCCAGTTAATTCCATCCGCCGTTTTCCAAACATCGTTGTATGATCGGCGGTCGCCTTCGTTTGATCCACCCAGCATCCATATTTGCCCGGCGCTGTCAACACACGTATTCAGCTGCATTCCGCGGCCTTCCCACGGCGCATTGGGGAGCTGCGTCCATGTAATGCCATCAGCACTTTGCCACACTTCGTTTGAATGCACACCGCCGCATTCCTCGCCCCCGAAGAGGTAAAGCGAATTGTTTGCGTATGCATAATTAGCATTGTTGCGGCGGCTGTAGCCGGGAATCGTGTCTTCGAGTTGTATCCAGTTTACACCATCGGCACTTTGCCAAACATCTGTCAGGCATCCCGATTGCGGATCACCTCCGGCTACCCACATCAGGCTGTCGTTATTTATCCAGCCACCACAATGCCGAGCCGGCCACGGAGCAGAAACTTCAAAGTTCCAGTTCACACCATCCGCCGAACTCCACACCTCGCTGTGTGTAGAAAGCGGCGGATGATAAGGCGGATCCCAACCGCCAAGCAACCACATGCGGTTATTTACACTGAGCAATCCGGCTCCGTCCTTAGCATTAAACGGCAGCGTATTTGTAACCTCCTCCCAATCATATTCACTTACGCTAAATGCTCCGGTGCTCAGATGAATACTTGTATCCAGAAAATCAGAAACACGTACTTCAATGGTTGTTCCCGGTGCATAATTAAGGTTCATGTAAAATGCGTTTTCATAGGCCATTTGCGAATGTGCGGGCCACAACTGCCATGCTCCGTTATTAATTCTGTATTCTACATTAATGGAATCACCAATTTGCACATCATCATATTCCCAATAAATGAGCGGAACTGATCCTTGCACAAATGCATCAGTTGATTTGGGAGAGATAAACTGAAACGGACTGTTTTCAAACCAGAGTTTGTCTATTTCCAATTGACTGAGCCCTCTGTTGTACAGCCGCATTTCATCAATTGCCCCTTTAAACCGAAATGGTGCTGCGCTGAAAAGCAGATCCGTAACATCGCCCAACGTTCCTCCAAATGTGTTGTTTATACTCAGCGTATATAAACTGTGATTACGGTAGATGCACAGCGTATCTGCATTTCTGGTAATTGCAAAATGACACCATTCGCCTTTTGTAAAAGCTCCGGCAGCACCTTCTGCAATTGCATTTGCCCCTTGTCCGGTTCCGTTCCAGTAAACAAATGACTGATACCAGATTTGTTTGTAATACTCCTGATAGTAGGTATTGTGGCTGTTCAGTTGTATTTCAAAATTATCGGTAGTATCACTTGCCGATTGTTTGGAAGAAAACAAATTCATAATTGCCGGCGAATTTGTTTTGTACCAAAACGATATCGTAAAATCGCCCGGAATGGGTGCAAATTGCGGAACGGGTATAACCAATGAATCGTTAATTCCGTCTAATAAATAGGCGCTGCCCGGTGTTCCAAACCGGTCTGCAGTATAACTTCCGCTGGAAGAAATGATGTGATTGGCATTCCCCGAAAGATCGTTCAGATTGCCGTTAAATGAATAATGGGCATTAAGACTATCGAGCGGAATTTGAGCTGCGGCTGAAGCAGAAACAGTGAGCAGTGCGATAAACAAACTCTTGCCTGTAATCATACGGATTTGATTTTGATAACCGGATTTTTTGCGAGTTTGGGGTAGTGTTTTTTGTCAGAGCAAAGTTGCTGCATCTAAAATCAATAAGCCAGTAGCGGAGATCACATATAGATGTGATTTTATGCTAAAGTGGCTATTGCTTCTTGCTTAACAGGTTTGAAAGCCCCGAAAACATTGTTTTGGCGGGATTATTATTCACCTGCCTTTTCAGTCAAAACCGGTTATCAGCTATTCAGTAAATTGTTTAATTCATACTTCATTAAATACAAGTTTATTCTGTTCATGTATTAATTATGGCTGTTGCTGAAGTTCTCTGCTGTTCCTGTTTTTGTAATCCTATTTTTGACTCAAACCAAAATAATAATAACATGAAAAAAGTAATAGTGTCGTTCGTTGCCTTATGTGCAATTTCAGTGGCAGGTTGTAAGAAAGAAACAATTATTGCAGATAATCCGTCGGTTACAACCACTGCTAAAAATGAGTTTATCGTACACAACTATATCTATGATCAGAAAGAGTATGCAATTACATACGAATTAAACAGTAAACATGAAGTGGTAAGTGTTGGCGGCGATGTGGAAGAGTTCCGAAATCTTACTGTACAACTGAAACAGAACTCCAACTTTGGTTATTTACTCGAATCGCAGGATGAAGCAAACAAAACATACAACTTCCGCATATTTGATTCTCGCGCAAAAATGAATGCGCACTGTAATGTGACTGATTACGGAAATAACCGCGCCTGTGATAATTTCACGAATCCGGGCAATGGTTTATTTAGGTTTTACCGCGATATCAATTACCAGAATGAGTACGTTTTCCTTCGCAGGCATTTTTGTTCCTATTTCCAACAACAATGGTTGGATGAGGCAAATGATAATATATCTTCTTTCGAAATAATTAATGCCCGCTACGTTGATTTATTTGATGGTTCTTGCTATTCTGGAATTTATATGCGTTTACATCAAAGCACTGCAAATCTGCATAATGTTAATGTTGTTTATTTTTGGTTCGTTAACGTGTCTGCCGGCGATTGGTGTGCCTCACTAAAAGGCGTTCAATAGTTAATCCGATCAAACAATTATTTTCAAAAAATGCAGTTTCGTAACTTACGGAATTGCATTTTTTGATTTGGATTATCGCTAATACCTGAGTGAATACTACTTTACTTTTGCCTGAATACTATTTGCACTGCAGCCGCCAGATCACATATAGATGTGATTTTATGTTTCTAAGTTGTGGTTAGCTTTGTAGTGATCACAATGCAAAAAATCCGCTATCTGCTGTTGCTTTATTTTCTGCTGTTCGCAATGAGCAGCAGTGCACAGTCGTTGTCGGCCGGATTTCTGTTTACACAACCCGTTTTTCAGAATTATACCATGAAAAACGGGCTGGCGTCAAACTACTGCTACGATGCTGTTGAGGACAAAAACGGGCGGATGTGGATTGCTACTTTGAACGGACTTTCGCGCTTTAACGGAACGTTCTGGCAAAACTACCAGCAGCAAAGCACAACGGTAAAACATCGTATTCCGGCCAACTGGGTTGTTGATCTTACAGTCGATAAAAACGGAACTATTTATGCAAATACCGATCGCGGATTTTGCATTGTTGATGTTGCCCGCGATTCTGTACTCATGCTCGATCACCGCAAAGCCGGCTGGGGGAAGATTTGTGCCGACAACACCAATCAGCTTTTTGTTTCTTCGTGGAACGGCATTGATCATTACCAGTGTTCTGAAAATGGAATAACCGCCAAACCCTCGCTACCGGGCACTTCGGGAAATTCCATTACTCAACTGTTTTGTGATCGTTCAAACACAATCTGGGCTTGCCCCGAAGACAATCCCTCACTCATCAGCTATACGGTTTCGAGCGGCAAGCTGAACTATAACAAACAGCTTTATTTGAATGGGACACAAGTTATTGTGCACTCACTCTGCGAGCTGGATGCCGAGTGGCTGCTGCTGTGTACAAAAACGCACGGACTGTTGCGTTATTCGCGTAAAACAGGTGAACTGCTTGCCGTTGATGCCGGTGCATACAATTCGCAGGCTTTTTTGTGTGCTGCTGTTTACACCATCGGGCGGCAGAAATTTATTGTTGCAGGAACACTCGAAGCAGGGCTTGTAGTTATTGACCTTCAAACGCAGCAGGCTTATAATTGCCGTGCTGATCTTAATAATCCGCAAAGCCTCTGCGGCAATCAGATCAATAACATTACACCCGACAGCAGCGGAGGTTTGTGGTTAGCCACCAGTCAGGGGCTTTCGTATTTTCACCCCATGCTGCAGCAAAACAAATTGCTGTACTTCTACAATATTCCCGGTTATCCCGACCGCGCACAAATCAATGCCGCTGCATTCACCGGCCGCGATTCACTGCTGATTGGTACCGACCGCAACGGCTTGTTTCTTTGCACCAGCAACTTTCGCAATATGCAGCAGATTCATCTCGGCAGCAGCGATAGTTTGAGCATTCGGGGTATTGTAAAATTCGGCAGCGGGGTTTGGTGGGTTGCCACATCAGGCGGACTTTACGCGGTTTCACTTCATAAAACACCGAAAGCAACTTCCATAAATATATGCCCTGAAATGCGGCTTTCGCTGCTCAATGTTCGTTTGCTCAGCGATTCGCTTGCCGGTATTTGCACACACACGGGAGTTGTTGTCTGGAATTACTTAACCAACAAAATCATACTTAACGAACCCAAAGACGCACCCTCGCCAATTACAAAAGATGTCATTCAGCACGGCAATGCTTTGTGGCTTCTTCGCTTTTTTAACGGGCCTGAGCAGTTTGATCTTGCTTCACGAAAAAAGAAAACAGCTACACCCGCTGCCATGCAAAATCTTGCTGTTGATTATCACATGCTCATTTCCTGCAATAAAGATGTGATAGTAAGTTCTACTTATGGTTTAACCCGATATCGCAACGGAAACCCTGCTGATTACAAACAATACAACAGCCTCAATGGTCTCGACGGAGACGTCGTGGAACAGATTTATGCCGGGTTTAATAACGTTGAAATTGTTTACAACACGCGTACCGGTTTATACATTTATGATCTCCGAACCGAAAACGCAACGCTCGTTACTCCTTACGAAAACTTCAACCAGAAATGGTATAACCAACTCTCAATTATTTCTGATGGCTTTGTTGTTTGTACCGTTGGCGATCACTTGTTGCTGAGCAGGTATCCTCAACTAAAATCAAGCTTCGCGAAAGCATCTGTTACAATCACCGAAAAAATTCTGGTTAACGATCAGCCTGTACATTTAAGCAACAACGCTATTTCACTGCGGCACAACGAAAACAATATTGCTTTTCAGTTTGCACTGCCTATTTACCCGGATGCCGAAAAACAGTTTTTTCGTTACCGGATTATACCGGGCGATACCAGCTGGAAAATAAGTACCGACGGGCAAATCAGGTTCTTTAATCTTGCGCCGAATAATTACATATTGACTATTCAGTCCTACTCCGGCGCCGAACATCTTGCCGGAATTGAGCAGTTCAGCATCAATATCAGTTTGCCTTTTTACAAAACGCTTTGGTTTTATTTGCTGCTCATGCTTGCCGGCGCATGCGGAGTTGTGCTGCTGTTTTATTACCGGCAGCGGCAGCGCGAACAAATCAGTACAATCCGCAATCAGATCTCGCGTGATTTGCATGATGAGCTGGGTGCCAACGTAAGCAGCATTCACATTATGGCAAGAATGCTGGTACAGCAAGGCGGATCAGAAAAAATACGCCCCATGCTCGATAAAATTTCGGAATACTCGGTGCAGGTCAGCAATACCATTAACGACATTATCTGGAACGTGAATCCGAAATTTGATTCGGTTGCTGAATTGCTGCAGAAAATGACACGCTATGCTTCCGAATCGCTTGAAGCTGCTGGGATAACCTATGCCGTTGAACAGCCCGAAAATATTCCGGCAATGGCATTGAACAGCAAACTCAAATACAACTTCTTCTTGATCTTTAAAGAAGGTGTAAACAATGCCGCCAAATACTCGAAAGCCAATCAGGTAAGCATTCGTTTTGATTGTACAGCACGCGCACTGAGTTTTGAAATTTCCGATGACGGCATCGGAATTTCAAATGAGCAACGCGGCAAAGGCAATGGACTGGGCAATATGGCTGCGCGTGCTGCCGATATTAAAGCCGGACTTACAATTGATACCGCACCCGAAAAAGGAACACGCATAGTGCTCACCGTTAAATATTGATCCGTGATTAAAATTATTCTGTTTGAAGACCGTCAAAATCTGCGCGAATCACTGCAACTTATGCTGAGCGCCAATGCCGATTTTGAGCTGGCAGAAATGCTTCCCAATTGCCGCGATGCTGTTCAGGCGGTACTTCGTGTAAAGCCCGATGTTGTGCTTATGGATATTGATATGCCCGAAGTTGATGGCATTACCGGTGTGCGTATGATTAAAGAAGCACGACCAGAAACACAAATCGTTATGCTTACTGTTTTTGAAGATGATGCGAAAATTTTTGATGCCATAAAAGCCGGTGCCGATGGTTATCTGCTTAAAAAAGATATTCCGGCGCAGCTATTCGATGCTATTTATAATGCAAATTCCGGAGGGGCTTCAATAAGTCCGGGCGTAGCAACCAAAGTGCTTCAGGCATTCAGACCCAGCGCGGCAAGTGCAAACAATTTCAACCTCAGCAAACGAGAACTTGAAGTACTCGAACTTCTTGTAAAAGGCCACACCTACAAGCGCATTGCTGCTGATACTTTTGTTTCTATTGATACCGTTCGTTCGCACATCAAAAATATTTACCTTAAACTTCAGGTAAATTCGGCTACAGAAGCTGTTGCAAAAGCGCTGCAGCAACGATTGGTAAATTGAGTATGAATTACAACTATCAAAATACAATCAATACATTTCACAAACTGGCCAAACAATGGCAGGATAAGTATATGTATGTTGATTTGTATAATGATACATACGATGCGTTCTGTGCACTTTGCTCAAAACCGGATACCACTGTTTTTGAGATCGGATGCGGGCCGGGAAATATTACCCGGTATATTTTGCAGCAACACCCCGGCTTTCGTATTTACGGTATTGATGCCGCTCCGGCAATGATTGAGCTGGCCAAACAAAATATTCCGGCTGCACGGTTTGAAGTAATGGATTGCCGAAACATACGTGATGTTCACGAAAATTTTGATGCTGTAATTTGTGGGTTTTGCCTTCCGTATCTTGCAAAAGAAGATGCTGAAAAACTGATTCGTGATGTGGCTGAACTCCTGCATCAGGATGGCGTTTTATATCTCAGCACCATTGACGATGACTACAGCAAATCACAACTACAAACCAGCAGCGATGGTCAAAACTCGGCATATATGTTTTACTATCGCGAACACGATTTGTATAAAATGCTTACTGAAAACGGCTTCACAATTCTGCAAACGTTCAGAAAGGTTTTAGAAAAATCTGACGGAACCGAAGAGGCCGGAATCATTGTTCTGGCAAAGAAGTTCGCCTGAGCATATCGCTGAAAATTATACTCCCGAAAGCTGAAAACGGCCTCGTCAAAAAAGACGAGGCCGTTTTCAGTACTGTATCAATTCGTTACTGGCGTACAAACTTCGCTGTTGTAAGCAATGTGCCTTCGGCAGAAATAACCTGACAGAAATAAACACCGCTGCTGAGTTGCGAAACAGGAAGCGAAACGGTTGTTGAATTTACTCCGGCAACAGTAGCTGCTTCGCGGCCATTCATATCGTAAATGCGCACAGTTGCATTCTGCACCGGCTGCGGAGCTGTAATAACAAGCTGTGCCTGATCGGCGGCAGGATTGGGAACCACCTGCACAGACCAGCCGGCAACTGTAGAAATCTGTTCGCTGGTTCCGGTTGGTCCAACGCAATATTCGAGAATGCCATTCCACACGCGGGGCGAAAAGTTTCCGCCGAAGGGGAAGGTCATACCCTGGCCTTCTTTGATAGAAATATTGCCGTCGGTACTGAATACTGCGCCTTCGGTGGTGCCGTCGGTATAGTTAATGTCGGCACCGGTTCCGTTTCCTGTGGTGTAAAAAGCAACGGTGCTTCCTGCCGGCGCGTAAATATCCATATCAATAGGAATAAGTGTAGGCGAACCGGCTCCGACACTTGTTACAAAAGCACTGTCGATAAGAATCCAGCCGGCTGAACTGCTTGCATTACCCACATACGAACCCGGACGATAGTAGATATGCCACCAGCCAGTGCCGTTTACATTGCAATGCATACGACGCAGGGTTACATCTGTTGCACCTATGGTAACATCAAAAATATTGCCGTCGTTGCCATTATTGTTCAGAAAGGTTGTGGTATCGCTCTGGCAGTTTGGGATTGTTGAAGCATCACAGTAGTTCACTACAATGTTTGGAATACGCGGAGCAAAGGTTCCGGAAAACGGGAAGCTGAGTCCAGTGCCTTCACGAATCTGAATAAATCCGTCTTGACTGAATACGGCTCCGAGGGTATTACCGTTGGAATAATCAACTGCTTGCGAAACACCATCGCCGGTTACATAAAATGCAATAGTGTTTCCGGCTGTTACAACTTGGTTAACATAGATGGGCAGGTGTGTGTATCCGCTTGCCAGACCAACTACATTAACAGTATCGAGTAATGTCCAGGCTGCAGCAGTTGTTTCGCTGCCCACGTGTGTTCCTGCCTTGTAATAAACTAACATTTTACCGGTAACACTGGCCAAAAGTTTTGCATCAATATAGGTGATGCGAACATTCTGTAAGGCGGTAACATCAAACATAATTCCATCGTTGCCATTACCGGCAGCGAGTGTGGTACCTGTTGTGTCGCAACTGAAAGAAGTTACAGCAGAATTACCAGACGGGACATTGGCAGTATTTGCAGCATGTACACGTCCGTCGTCTGTTTGTTGGGCCGAAAGAGACAGAGAACCTGCCATTGCAAAAACGGCAAGCAGGGTGTAGATTGTTTTCATGGTTTGGATTTTAGACCACAAAATTAGGTCAATCCTTTAGACGAACCCCATTTTTTTACCCATGATGTTGTTGTCAATACCGAATTGGTGTGATAAATTTTCTGGTTCACACTTCCGTTCTTTCCTGACAAAGCTCGATAAGCACTCCGTTTGTGCCTTTGGGGTGTAAAAAACAAACCCATTTATTGTCGGCACCGGCTTTAGGTTCTTCGTTCAGCAACTGAAAGCCTTCGGCCTGTAAACGGCGCATTTCGGCACGGATATCATCAACAGCAAAAGCAATGTGGTGAATACCTTCCCCTTTTTTCTCAATAAACTTCGCAATAGGGCTGTCGGGGCGGGTTGCTTCGAGCAGTTCTATTTTGCTTTCGCCCATTTGAAAAAACGAAGTTGTTACGCCTTCTGCCTCAACAGCTTCATGCTTGTAGGGAGCAGCGCCAAAAAGGCGTTCAAAAAGGCTGTCGGATGCAGCCAGATTGCTTACTGCAATTCCAATGTGTTCAATCTTGTTCATGCCGGTTGATATGTAAAACGCCCTTCCGATTAGGGAAAGGCGTTTGCTGTTTTATAGTTCACGGAACAAATTACTTTTTAAAGAACTGCCCCTGTTTGTTATCGTAGTTAAGGAAGTAACCTCCTTTAGGAAGTGAAGAAACATCAATCTTGCTGCCGAAACCTTTCTTTACAATAACGCCGTATTGGTCAAAGATTTCGTACATGGTTTCTCCCCCATCAAAATTAATTTCTTTGTCTGTTTTTGTGGGATAGAACGTAATTTCTTTGCGGGTTGACATAAATGTAACCGACTTTGAAATACGGGGCTGATTGGTGTAATCTATTTGCTTAACGCGGAATTTATTTTCACCGGAGTGCGGTGTAACTTTAAATGTGTAGGAGTTGTTTGTTGCCTTACCAATACCATCCACTTCTCCGATTTTCACCCATTTGTTCCAGCGGTACTGCTCAATAACAAAAGTAAGTTTTCCGCTTTCGCCCTTGGTGGTCCATTTCAGCACTTCGTCAGAAGTAACCTGCATATCTACGATCTCATACGTACTTTTCGGGCGGAGTACTTCGGGATTGAGTACTTTAGGCTTGCAATCGTCTTTGTGAAAGATTTTGATCGAAACCGGATCGCCAAGTTTGAGGTTGTGGTTACGGAGATCTATTTCAAATGCATTTGAGCCAATCTCATCGGTTGTTACGTTGTCGTTAACACGAACTTCGTAAACACAAAAACCTACACCGTTGCTGGCAAAAGGATTCTGAACATACACGTTTTTGCCCTGATAATTACCCTCAAGAAGTATCATAGCCTGACCATAGCCATTAAGGCTTAGCAGGATAAACATGCTTAGGGACAGCAGCAGTCGGGTTTTCATTGCAGCAAAAGGCATATGCAGGGGACGCAGCTTTTCAGGTATTGGTGGGCAATATTAATACGTTATGACACAACTTCAAAATAAAACATCAATATTTTTCGACCAAGGGCAATAATATCTCGCCCGATTTATCCGTGAAAACATTGATGCAGGTTTGTTTTTGTGCCTGATCTGCGCCAAATTAAGCATTAAATAGAAACGGTTTGATAAAATCAGAAAATTATAGTCGCGGGTACATTTTCTTTGCGGAAGAAAGACGGGGCTAACCGGTGTGAAAATGGAACCAGAATCAAAAACGCGACTAAAAATAAATTTCCTGATATTGAATAACCTACAATTCCTATCTTTCGTCCTTTAATTACAGTTTAACCGCTATCAACGTGCCTATGAGATCCATCTTATGGTTGGCAGCCCTGCCATTAGTGGTTGCCTCCTGCTCCGGCGACACAACAACTAATAAATCAGCCGAAGGCAAAGGCGGCCGTATATACGGAGGGACCCTGCGTTTTAATGAGTCTGAAAAAATACAGACTCTTCTTCCGGTGCAACTTACAGATGTTGCCTCATCTCATGTAGCTACTCAAATTTATGAGGGCCTCGTGAGCCTTGATCCGTCTTCACTTAAAGTTATTCCGGGCCTTGCCGAAAAATGGGAAGTGGATACATCAGGAACCCTTTACACATTTCACCTGCGTAAAGGCGTTCTGTTTCATGACGACGAATGCTTTGCCGAAGGCAAAGGCCGCGAGGTTAACGCCAGCGATGTTCAGTTTTCGTTTGAGCAGCTTTGTACTAAATCGCCTTTAAACCAAAACTTCGGCAGCACATTTAAAGGTTTGCTTTCTGGTGCCGATGCATTTTACAATGCAGGAGCTGCTGCCAAACCCGGAAGCATAGATGGTATTAAGGTCATCGATGCACAAACCATTCAGCTTAAACTTCTCCGTTCTGATGTTTCTTTCCTTCAGGTACTTGCCAACTCATCTGTTTGCGCTGTAATTCCCAAAGAAGCTATTGATAAATACGGAGCAAAAGCACATGTAGGAACCGGACCTTTTGTGTTCAGCTCTTTTGCGCCTGACTCATCAACCTGCATATTGGTTCGTAACCCCAATTACTATTTGGTTGATAAGCACGGCAACAAACTTCCCTTCCTCGATTCAATCTGCATTTCTTACGTAAACAACAAAAACTCAGAGCTTGATCTTTTCCAGAAAGACAAACTCGATTTTGTTTGGGGATTAAATGCTGATGCTGTTAAATCATTTGTTCCGCAAGTAATTAACCAGTTTAAAGACAAATACTATCTCGGTCACTCGGCCGAAATGACAACTCAGTATTACGAGTTTAACACCACACGCCCGCCGTTTAACGACCGCAAGGTGCGTATGGCCTTCAACTACGCCATCAACCGTAACCGCATTATCGAAGAAGTTCTTGGCGGAGAAGCCTACGGTCCCGGAATCAACGGTATTTGTCCGCCCGAGATTCCAGGCTACAATGCTTCCGGAATAAAAGGCTACGACTACAATCCGGAGCTGGCGCGCAAACTTCTTGCCGAAGCCGGATACACAGGCGGCAACAAATTCCCGACTGTGCGCCTGGTTATCAACAGCGGCGGATCACGCAATACAAATGTGGCTTCTGAAATTCAAAATCAGCTTCGCGAAGTGCTGAATGTGAACATTGAAATCAACAATGTTTCATTTGAGCAAAAACGCCTGGACGAAGACTATGCCCGCAGCGATATGTTTCGTGATGGCTGGACAGCCGATTATCCTTCGGCACAATCGTTTCTGCTGATGTTCTACGGTGCCGATGTGCCCGACAGCCTTTCGCAGCCATCGTTCCCGAACACCACTCGTTACCGTAACAGCGAGTTCGATAAACTGTTTGAAAGCGCGCGTAAAGCAAAAACGCTTGAAGAATCAAACAAATTCTTCTTTGAAGCCGAACAGCTTATGATTAACGATGCGCCTGTAATGGTGCTCTGGTACGATGAGAACTACCTGCTTATGCAGAGCTATGTGCAGAATTTCTCGACCAACTCTATGCGTCTGTTCAATTTTTCGGAAGTGTATATTGACCACACACCTAAAAAGAGCGGCGATAAGAAAACCGGAAAACAACCGGCAACCGGAGAAGCAGCTACAGAAGAAGATAAAAAGTAAAAACTACAGTTTGATTTTAGCAAAAACCTCGCTCTGGCGGGGTTTTTGCCGCAATAGCCGGTTCAAAATCACAAACATACCTGCATCATGAAAAAATTACTCCTTCTTTTTGTTCTCAGTCCGCTCTTTGCCGGAGCCGCCGAAAACGAGCAGCGCATTGAAACAACCGTGAAATCGGTTATCGTTTACCTGAACGGTGCCGAAGCCACACACACCAAACAAATTACCCTGCAGCCCGGTCGCAATGAGCTGAAATTTGTTGGACTCACTTCATACCTGATTCCGAAAAGCATTCAGTTTACAGCAAGCGGAGCGGTTTCGGTACTTGCGATCAGCAACCGAATTGATTACCTCTACGGACAAATTAAAAGTGATGCGCGCCTGCGTCAGCTGAGTGATTCGCTGGAGCAAATGAATGATCAGTATGCTATTCTTTCAGGGCAAATAGAAGCTTTTCAGAAAGAAAAACAATTGCTGGACAACAACCAGCGCATGGGCGGAACAGAGAAAGGCGTTTCAGCAGCCGAACTCAAACTCAGCGCCGATTTTTACCGCTCACGCATTACCGAAATCAATACGGAAGTTGTAAAACTGCAGCGCCGTCAAAACAACATGAGCGCAACCATCAACCGACTCAATGCACAGCTGAACCGGGAAAATTCGAACCCTAATCCGCCCATGGCCGAGGTTACTGTAACCGTTAATGTTACCGGCGGTGTAAAAATTGT
>CALRTD020000025.1:0-17434 GCA_943371015.1 Synechococcus sp. UW140
TATCCCCGCACTGCAACCCGCAGCAGACAGCGTAGTGCCGCCTTTTCACGACCTGATAAACTTTCTGGCTTACCTCAGTTTAAGCAGCGACGGATTTGCAGCAGCCCTTTACACTGTGTATGCACCCAACGAATCACAAAACCCCGTCACACAGAACCGCCACCGCATGGCGCGTATGCTCATTCTGAGCGCACAGCTTGAACAGGTTCTCCAAACGCACAAGTTGCCGTCTGATCTGCTTTCACAACTTATCCAGAGTGGTTATGCCAGTTCGCACACAACGCACACTGCAACAACCGTGAATCTGAAAGAAGAAATAAAAAATGAACCGTTTGCGGTTATATTGGGCGTACTTACAGCGGCTCATCTTGAAAGCAATGTTATTGATCGCGTTATACCCATCATAGATGAATCAACAGCACCACTGCTTGCCAGCCATAACGGAATTTACAAAACGTATTTTTTGCAGAAATTCAGAGAAACAGGCCACCTGCACGAACCCGGCGCACCCGTCAGAGACACGACTTTTGATGAACCCGAAAAGCAATCCGGTTTTGCACTGAATGCCGATGAACAAAAGACATACACGAACGGCAAAGTCCAGGCAGCCGCCTGTGTTGTGCCGCCCGGTTTTACAGCACAACTTCGGGGCGAACACCTGATAACACTTCGCAAGCGCATAAGCAGTTTTTGCCCCGCTCCGGTAAAAAGCAACCAACAAACCACAACCGAAAAGACCGCAGAAAAGACCGTTGCTCAAACGATAACAATCGAAGAACGTCTTTATCCCGAAGGTAAACCACCGGCAGAAACCGAAGCACAACACAAAACAGCACCTAAAACAGAACCAGTCGCAGAAAAAACCGAACAGACCACAGCAAATCTGAACGGACAATCTCAAACAAAACAGGAAGAAAAACCGGATTTCTGGAAACGGGTATGGAACTGGCTCGGTACAAACTGGGACAAACTGTTACTTGGCATTCTGATCGTGGGCGGCTTTTTATGGCTGATCTGGAAACAGTATTTCTCGGGTGATAAGAAAAAACATTACGAATCAGGACAGGACGAACCCGCTGCACGAAAGAAACGAAGCGGATACTCCGACGAAAGTTTTTCGATGAGTTAAAAACCGGTTCAGTCTTTGAACCGGTCGTGCAATCCCTGCAAAATTGTTTTGCGCAGCTTTTCATCACTAAGCATATCAGCTAATTCATGCTGCCCGTTTTTTCGCAGCATAGTTTCCAACTGAATCAGCACTGTATGTTTTGTATCGCCGTTCTTTAAGAGTTCGGCAATCAGTTGTATAAAATCCGGCGAACGCTCTTTATCAGATGCGTAACTGCCGGAAGTTGTTTTTGCCCGGTCGTGTTGTTCATGGCCGGGCTTTTCTGTTTGCGGCTGTTTCTTCAGCAGCCGTTTTGAACGCTGTTGGCAAACAGAAGTACAGTACTTTTTTTGTGCAGCACCATACAGCGGAGCACCGCAGCCCGTGCAATACCGCTCCGCCGCAAGGCGTATTTCCGGCGCAGCGGTTTCCGGTAATTCAGGATAGCAGAGCAGTTCGCGGTGCAGTTGTATTTCCGCATTACTCAGCCAGTCAGCCCCCTGCTGAATGGCAGTTAAAAAGAACGCACCGGGCATTCCTTTCCCCGTTTTGAGCCAGTAAACACCGGCACGATCGGCATAGTTTTTCAGAGCAAGATGCAGCAGGTGAAAATCATTTTCTTTCGCCCGGCAAATAGCCCGGCATTCGGTTTCAAGCACATTGCGCTGCTCGGCAAGTGTTATCCCGGCAGCCGTGCGTATCAGCAGCAGCCTTCCGCATAACGTTGAACTGAGCCGCTTAAAACGTTCATCTTCGGCAAAGAGTTCTGATTTGCGCGAGAGATAAATCAGCCGTCCCGGTTCAGGAAAAACAAAACCATTGCAGCGGAATAAATGCAGCACCCAAAGCTGATGCAGATTTACAACGCCCGGATTGTACTGCCCAAATGCAGCACCGGCAGGAACTGTGCCGTTTAAAATCCAGTCTGCACCAAACAAACCACCCCAGTGAACTGCTAACATTTCAAGCAGCCGCAGCGTGGTTATTTGCGGGTGAAGAAACTCAGCATCAAACTGATTCGCAATTACACCAATTGGTTCGCAAAGCTGTTCGCGGCCTCCCGGCAGATACTGTTCCATGAGCAGAAGCCGTGCAGCGGCACTGGCTGAAATACTGCTGAACACCGGGTTTGCAGTTAGCCGCTCCAATTCTTGTGTATTGATCGGACAGGTAATCAGGTGTAATGGCTGAAAACGTTTTGAGGCTTCGGGAATTTCGGTTACAGTTAGTGATTCGGATGCTGTTGGAGATGCTGTTTCTGATTCATCAATCTCAATTGGTTCGGTTTCTGTTATTACTTCGGGTTCTGCTATCTCAACTGATTGGAATAATGCTACTGTTTGAGGATCATCAATCTCAACTGGTTCAGGTTCTGCTATTAAATCAGGTTCATCAATCTCGACTGTTTCAGGTTCTGTTATTACTTCAAGTTTATCAATCTCAACTGATTCGGGTAATGCTATTGTTTCAGGTTCATCAACTTCAACTGCTTCGGATTCTGCTTTTACTTCTGATTCAGCTGTATCAACTGGTTCGGGTTCTGAGATTGTTACTGGTTCAGTTATCTCTATTGCTTCTGGTTCTGCGATTACTTCTGGTTCAGTTATCACGACTGATTTCGGTTCTGTTTTTGTGTTGGTATTGATTTGATTAACGGGTATAGTTTTTTTCTCAATCGGAAGCATCATCGCAACACTTTCCCGGCTTTTCATAGCAGTTTTCTTCAGTTTACTGAGATGAATACGCACTAATTTACCGCGAAGAAATTTTCCAAGCATCTTTTGCGGTATGAATGCACCACACCATAAATAAAATGTACGCTGCAATTGTGTTTCCCATATTTCAGGAGTCTGCGGCTGAACCAAATGTTCATTCTGTACGCCAAGCGAGAAAAGATTCGGGGGTTTCATAGACTTAATCGTTCAAATCAACACCATTTCAATACATCTGACGGCAGTAAAAGCCGCATATCATTTATTAAAACGCAGTGAATGCAATAAATGATATGCAAATACCAGTAAATGGTTGTCACGAATTGTCAGGCGGTTGTTTTTTACTTTTGTTGCGACTGTTTTTGATTGCGTTGCGATTGACTTCTGACTAAGTTTGATTGAGTTCTTATTATTTTCTGATTGAGTTTGATCGAGTTTGAAAAGCGATTTACGCCGAACTTACTCCGCAAACTTGCGCACATATCCCGCTCAAATCCGCTTTATGCAGTAATGCAGCGTTTTACAGAGCGTTTACGAATGACAGATATTCGTTTTGCGCCTCATTTATCAGGTTTTGCAAGGTTTTGTCAGATTTTGCAAAGTTTTGTCAGCCGACTGTTTTCTGAAATTATTTAAGCGTTACAAAACCTTACAGTCTCATGCAGCAATCACAAAAAAAACAGTTCATCCAACAGGGAAATAAGTTTGCAGCTGATGCCAATTAAACAGCATACTTCACCGGTTAGAAATTAGCGGTTGACTTCGTCCGTATCCTGCAATAGTTTTAACCCGATTATCGTCCCCCTCACTAAAATTGATCTTGTATGAATAAGCTGATTGTATTTTTTATTGTCACAGCTTCGGTTATCTCTCAATCGGGATGCACACGAAAAGGCGACGACGATCCGGCCGTATCGCTCAGAACACGAAAAGCCCGGTTAGTCGGGAAATGGAAATTAGAAACAGCAGAGGGAACGTACAGCGAACTCCCCCGATTGGGTTACTCTGAAAGCTGGAAATTTGAAGGAGGTACAGAAACATATTTTACTATCAATCCGAATAGTCAAAATGCCGAACTGCATTATTCGAGCCAGTTGGAATTTACTGCGGATGAAAAATTTGAATGGGTAATGAAATCCGGCGCTGCTGATGTGGGAACGATGAAAGGAAACTGGCATTTTCTGCATGACGGCGACAGGAGGGAAAATAAAAGCCAGCTTGTTCTGTTTCCCGAAAGTGTTTCCGGTATATGGCCTTACGGTTTGGTGATACAATTTCCGGTCAGGCAGCAAAGTCCTGTTTTTACTATTGATGAACTCTGGCACAAAAAAATTGTGCTTTCACGAAGCTATCAGGTTGACCATATCGGTTCACCAACCGGTTTGCCGATTACCGGCTCTGAAACGTTCCGGTTTATTTCCCGGTAGCGTGGTACAGAAATCCTATCCCATAAAGCCCTTGAAGCCCCTTCAATCCTTGCTATTCTGAAGGGATTGTAGGGGCTTCCGAGTAAATTTGTATATTTGGAATAGTTCTTTTTAAAACCGGCTGTTTTAAAGGGTTTTCGGGAATCCCCCCAAAACACCTAAAAAATGTTACCGGAACGACTAAATGAACTTACAGGCGTAATTTGTTACCCGATTGTTACCCTGTGGCCGGGAATATCCCCGCTAAAGCCTATTATATCTGAACTTCTTTTGATTTTCTATTAGACCTTCGAGGTTTCAGAAACCTTGAAGGTTTGAAGTTTGTAGCTGTTTTTGCTGCTGCTGTGTTGCAGCGGAAAGCCGGAGCAACAGGTTATTTATTGCACCTTCAGGTTCGCTCCAAATTATTTTATGCATCAAAAGTTTATATAAATTGAAGTGAGCTGAAACTCTTATGAATCAAGTCTGGAGACTTGATTCATAAGAACGAAAAG
Source organism: Synechococcus sp. UW140 (assembly GCA_943371015.1). Lineage (GTDB taxonomy): Bacteria > Bacteroidota > Bacteroidia > Palsa-965 > Palsa-965. Next base: position 4,742 of record CALRTD020000025.1, read on the forward strand.
TTTGTCGGTTTCACCGACTTAAACTTTCCGCATCATCGCCACGCTTGGCGGCTTTTCCGTACCTTTGCAACAATGGAAACAACCGCCAAACGCAGCATTCGCACACTTTCTCAAGATGAATTAAAAGCATTTTTTACCGAACACGGTGAAAAAGCATTTCGTGCAAAACAAGTTTGGGAATGGCTCTGGCAGAAATCGGCGCGTAGTTTTGAGAGTATGACCAATCTCTCGAAAGACACGCGGGCCATGCTGGAAACCAACTTTTCGCTGCCGGCTGTTTCTGTAGATACGTTTCAGGTTAGCCGTGATCGTACTATCAAATCTGCCTTTCGTTTGCACGACGGCAACATTGTAGAAGGCGTTCTGATTCCTACAGACACCCGCGTTACGGCTTGTATTTCTTCGCAAGTTGGATGCAGTCTTACTTGCAAGTTTTGCGCTACCGGCCGTCTTGCCCGCCTGCGCAATCTCGAAGCCGAAGAAATGTACGATCAGGTTGCGCTCATTCGCGAACAGGCGCAAACGCATTACCAGCAATCGCTCACCAATATTGTATATATGGGCATGGGCGAACCGCTGCTGAATTACCGCAACACGCTTGATTCGATAGAACGCATTACTTCGCCTGATGGCTTGGGGATGTCGCCGCAGCGCATTACGGTTTCCACCGCTGGTATTGCCAAGATGATTAAAAAGCTGGGCGATGATGAAGTGAGATTCAACCTTGCACTTTCACTGCACGCGGCCAACGATTTCAAGCGCAACCGAATCATGCCTATCAACGAGCAAAATTCGCTCGACGCTTTGTCCGAAGCGCTGAACTACTTCTACGAAAAAACAGGCACCCGCGTAACGTTCGAATTTATTGTCTTCCGCGATTTTAACGACGCTGTTCAGGATGCAAAAGAACTTGTAGCGTTCTGCAAAAAAGTTCCGGCCAAAGTAAACATCATCGAATACAACCCAATTGACGATGGCGAATTCAAACAAACGCTGCCCGAACGCCTCGAGCAATTTACCCGTGTGCTCGAAGACAATAATGTGATTGTAAATGTGCGCCGCAGTCGCGGAAAAGACATTGATGCTGCTTGCGGACAACTTGCCAATAAAAACGAAGCAGTACATAAAGATCAAACACTGGCACCCAAAAAAGCGGTGCAACAGCAAGAAGATTAAGGCTTTTGGCTCGATTTTTGCTAATTTTCATCGCTTAAAACCCGCTGTCGATGAACCACTTCCGTCTTCTTCTGCTTTTTGTTTTTGCCGCTGCAACCCTGCAAGCTCAAACGGAGAGAATTTCAAAACTCAGTCACAGCAGTAAGCCCAGCAGCTTATCTGATGACCCCAATCATACGCTTGGGTTGCCATCATCGAAAAAGCCGATTTTCCGAATCGACAGCATTGTGTTTATCAATGATTCAGTTTGTATTCAGTACAGTACGTTCGGACAAACTCCGCAACAGCGGCATCCGATAGCAAACGATCCGAAAATTTCGCTCGATAGTTTAAAAAAACTTTATCCGAATACAAAACTCATTGGGTTTGAGAAAAAAACCTACCAAGCAGGTTTCACAACAATCGGCAATCCAAAAAGCAATGATTCTGCTCTTTGGATCTGGCTGTTAAGCAGCGTTGGAATTACAACTTTACTTTTCACCGCATTACTTACTCGAAGAAAAAAATTAGCAAAGGTTACTGCAGTTATCGGTGGTGCATTATTTATGTCGCTTACCGCAAATGCACAAACAGAGCGTATTTCAGCACTTAGTCACAGCGGAAGTAAAGACATCAGAAACTCAGCACACACACTTGGCGGACCTGAAATTACTCTTGAAATTGACAGTATCGTTTTCATCAACGATACAGCGGTGATACAATACACCAATTTCGGAAATCATGTTGTTATCAATCATCCGATTGCCAACGACCCGAAAATTTCGCTTGATAGTTTAAAGAAAATATATCCCGGAATAAAACTTGTTGGCTTTGAAAAGAAAACATACAAGTCGGGGATGCTTAAAATGAGTACAGCAAAACATACAACTGCTCTTCCTGTACTTATTCTTGCCTCCTGCATTGCGGCAGCATGGTGGTTTTCGCGCCGTAACCGAACTGCATAAACTATGCATCTGCTGCGCATCACAAGCATCAGAGCATTCCTGATTTTTGCAGTAGTTTTTGTACTGCTGCTGCCCTTTCCTTTTACCCTTTTACCAGATACCGGAACAGCTATTCGGCCTGTTTCAGCACCTGTTGTGGAAGCATTCGGGAGAGCAATACGCTTGCTTCATCAGGAATACGAAGCTCGTTTTGATTCCGACAGCAGGGGTATGTATGCACTTGCGTTATTCGTTGCAATGCTGAGTGTAATTTCTGCTGCAGTCTGGACATTCATACAAAAACAAGAGCGGAATGAAATGCGCTGGCTCCGAAGTTGGAGTGCTTATTATCTGGCGTTAATCCTGCTGATCTATGGTTTTGATAAAGTATTCAAGCATCAGTTTTATCTTCCGGAGCCCAATACACTGCATACATCACTCGGCAATATCCCTCCTGATTTATTGTACTGGAGTACAGTGGGCAGCTCCTGGAGTTATTCGTTTTTTACAGGCTTGATTGAAGTTGCAGCAGCACTTCTGCTCATCAGTAAACGTACAAGAAGCCTCGGCGCTTTGCTTGCTGCTGGCGTACTGCTGCATGTATCACTGATCAATTTCGGATTTGATGTTTCGGTAAAACTCTTTTCAGGATTTCTGCTGCTGCTTGCTGTTTTACTTGCTTATCCCGGCGTAAAGAAAATTATTCAGCTGTTCATTTTCAGAAAAGAGCAGCAACCGGAAGAGCCTTCTTCGTTGCTGATGCAGAAAACAGGTCGGCGAAATTATTACATCATAAAATCTGTTGTAACAGTACTATTGCTGACCGAATCACTTTACGGGTTTGTACGCTATGCCGGATTTAACGATGATGACTCGCCCCGGCCTTTTCTTCACGGAGCATACACGGTAACAGAACAAATAAACGACAGCGGCCAAATTGTTTTGCCATTTACATCAAACCCGGAAGTTATACAGCGCATTTTCGTTCACCGGAAAGGATACCTGATCTTACAATCAGTAACCGGTGAAATGAAAGACTATAAATTGGTGTACGACACAGCTGCACATCAACTCATCATCAGGCATGAATATGAACCGGTAATGATTTGGAGTTATTCGATAAACGGAAAAACAATTACACTCACCCATAACGATACACCTGCAAAAATTACAGCAGAAAACATCGACTGGGAAAACATGCCCTTACTGCGACAAAAATGGCAGTGGTTCAGCGATTAGGCATTTCTATCATCCCGATTATGATATTCTAATCCCGATGACTAACATATCGTCGATTTGTTCAATATCGCCTCTCCAATTTTCAATTGTCCGGTTCAGCGTGCGTTCCTGTTCAGCCATTTCAAGCCCCTGAACACTCAGCAGTAATGCTTTGAACTGCGTTGTTTTAAACTTCTTGCCTTGCGGACCGCCAAACTGATCGGAGAACCCATCAGAGAAAATATAAAATGAATCGCCGGGTTCGAGTTGAATAGATTGTGCTTTGAAATACTCCGGCATTTCAGGCTTCCAGCTTCCGACTGAAATTTTATCAGCTTGCAGTTCCGACATCTGCCGGCCTCTGAAATGCAGCAATGGATTGTAGGAGCCGGCAAAATCAAGTTTTCTCGAGTCAAGCTCAAACTTCACGAGTGCAATATCAAATCCTTCACGCACATGCAACTCATCGGTTTGATAGCGCATTTTTTCGCTCATGAGTACATTTAATCTGTTCAGAATTTCTGCCGGATTATACTGTTCATTTTCGGCAACAACCTGTTCCAGTAAATCATTTGCCATGATACTCATAAAAGCACCCGGAACACCATGCCCGGTGCAATCGAGAGCTGCAAGTAAAATGCTGTTTGATTTTCGTTTATAAAACCAGAAATCGCCGCTTACAATGTCTTTGGGTTTAAACAGCACAAACGAATCCGGCAAATCGCGGCGCAAATGCCAGGCGGGAATCAGCATGGCATCCTGCAGGCGTTTTGCATACCTTATGCTGTCTGTAATTTCTTTGTTCTTCTGCGCAAGTTCATCGTTACGCAGTGCAAGTTCGTTGGTGCGCGAGTTCACCTGATCTTCGAGCGCTTTCTTTTGCTTCTGCAAACTGCGTGTTCGGAAACGATCAAAACCAAAAATGCAGAAACCAACAAACAAAACCATACCGGCATAAAACAATGCAGTTTGCCAGTAAGGTGGTTTGATTGTGAATTTATACTTCACCGGCTCTCGATTCCAAACACCATCATTATTGCAGGCACGAACTAAAAACGTGTATTCGCCCGGAGGTAAATTTGAATAAGTAGCTTCGTTTACGTGAGTAGGCACAGGCGACCATTCATTATCAAATCCTTCTAATTTGTACTGATAGCGCACCTTTTCGGGACTCGTCAAACTAATTCCGGTAAAAATAAATGTGAGATAATTCTGATCGTAACTGAATCTGTTTTCTTCCGGAAAAGCAGCATCGCGCATAAAAATCCGTAAACCGCTTATTGAAACAACAGGCTCAATAGTATTCTGGTAGTTTTCTTTCGGATTGAAACGCACTGCACCAATAACGGTTCCGAACCAAAGATTTCCATCGCGATCTGTACAAACTGCATTCGGATTAACTTCCGTTCCCGGAAAACCTTCGCTGCGACCGTAATGCGAAAACGTACTGTCGCGCATTACAAAACAATCGAGTCCGCGGCTGTTACCGATCCAGATATTATTCATCTTATCGGCAATAATTGCATACGGCGATTCTGTTGAGAGTCCGTTTTTGCGCGTGTAATTCCGGAATGTTCGCCCGTCATACATATACAATCCGCCACCATAAGCACCAAACCAAATGTTGTGATTATTGTCTTCGCTGATGCAAAGAATGAAGCGATGCACAATGCCGCTGGTTTCATCGTATCGGGTAAACGTTTTACCGTTGTAAACCGAGAGATAACCACCAAGCGAACCAAACCAAAGCTGTCCCCGGCTGTCGCAATAAATTCTGTAAACGTTGTTTCCGCCGAGACCATCGGCAGTTGTATAATTGCGAACTGATTTATCGGAAGAATTGATGCACGAAGCACCGTTTCGAGTGCCGATCCAAATATTCCCGCTTCGGTCGGAGCTTACGGCGTACACCATATTTGACGTAAGCGAATCAGAGATTTTTATCGTTTCAAATCGTTCACTCCCGGGTTCAATAAAACTAACGCCACCACCGTTTGTACCGGCCCAAATAGTTCCGGCAGCATCTTCGTGTAATGAAAGAACGGCATCAGCACCAAGACCATCGGCAGTTGTATAAGTTCTTATTGTAAAACGCTGATCACCATTTTCGGGCATGGTATAGAAACTCATTTTTACCAATCCGGCGTTTGTTCCGAGCCAAATATTCCCGAGCCTGTCTGCACAAGTTGCCCAAACAATATCATTCGGAAAACCATCCTGCCGGTCGAAAAGTGTAAACCGCTCGCCGCGATATTGATTGAGTCCAACATCAGTTCCGATCCAAACAGCACCTTCTCGATCCTGCAGCAGACAGCGTACATTGAAATAACTCAACCCTTGCCGCGTACTGAAATTTCGTACCGCAGCTTTGTCAAGTGCCGAAAATCGTGCCTTTGAATTACCGGGAGTGATGCGTGTAACACCACCGCCTGCAGTACCTACCCAAACAGCATTTGAGCGATCACTGCAAATGGCCTCTACAAAATCAGCTCCCAAACCATCAAGCGTGCTAAAGCGGCGCAAGGTCGGAATAAGTGTGGGAGCATTCCGCGATACAAAATTTGGCGGCAGCTGCATCACTACTACGCCTTTATCTGCCGTACCTGCCCACATTTCTTTGCCGTTGTTCAGCAGTGCAAAACAAGTAATATAATCACTCACAAAGCCACGCGCCGCATTCAGATCAGTATATGCTGCCGGCGATGTAATGTCTGTCTTTGTATCGCAAATGGTAATTCCATGATCTGTGGCGATCCACATATTGGCATTTGAGTCAAAACAGAGATCGTACACATTTGCACTTGCCAAGCCGTCTTTTTTGTCGAGTGCATACATCTGATTTTTTGCAATGTCGTAAATGTATATCCCTGCCCCTTCTGTTGCAATCCACAAATAGCCTTTATTATCTTCTGTAATCGCGGTTATCGTATGAAAATGTGTGTATTCTTCGAGATTCATACTCTCGAACTTTTGGCGATTTACATTAAATCTTGTTACACCACCAGCCCAATGCCCAAACCAGAGATCGCCTCGTTTATCTTTGAATGCTGCTGTAACCCAATCTTCGGCTAAACCATCGCGGCGGGTGTAATTTGTAAATGATTGTCCGTTATACTTAGAAAGCCCGGCCATTGTGCCAACCCAAAGATTGCCTTCATTATCCTGCACCATGGTTTGCACTTGGGCCTGAGCAAGTCCCTGCTCAACGCCAAAAGCTATAAACCCCGACGTTTGCGCACGTCCCGGAATTGAAAAAAGCAGCAGCAGAATTAAGCTAAGCGTGCTTATATTTCGCAATATCGCCATTATATGTTTTCTCATCAATTTCAAGTCCGTCGCGATAGTAGTAAGTTGCACCCCACCAATATTCAACTGCCCGGTATTCCACTTTTTTACCTCCCGGCCAGCTCACCAATGTTGTTTTTACATCCGAAAAAATATCATCAACAAAGGTTACTACAATTGTTGGCGAGGGCTGGTAGTTAAATGTTCCGGTTTTAGCAACCGGTTTCAGTTGAGCAGCATTACCCTCGCGCTGCACTTTCGCTGCGGTTTCCTGCAGTTTTTTAACCTGAGCATCTTTAACCTGTTTGTTTACCTGCTGCTGCCGCTGTTGCTGCTGCTGCTGTTCGCGCACGTACTCTGCCTGTGCTTTTACTTCTGATTCAACACGAAGTACCTGCACAGCAGAATTTCCACGTGCCTGCCCTTTCATTTTATCAAACTTCTGCACGTTGTTTTGCCGTTCACTTTCGGCAGCAAGTTTCAGCAAGTTGTTTTCGTATTGCTTCTTAACCTGCTGATTAGCTTCCTGAAGTCTTAACTTTTCCTGCCGCTCACGTTCTATGCGCTGTGCATCGGTTTCGGCAGCAGCAGGCTGTCCGGATGTTGCGGTTACAGTGGTACTCTGCGTGGCAGCGGCTTGTTGCTTTCGTTTTTCCTCTTCCTCTTCAACACGGCGTTCTTCTTCGAGCAATTGCCGGCGCTTACGTTCTTCTTCTTCTATTCGAGCTCGTTCCTCTGCTTCACGTTGTTGCTGGCGGATGCGTTCTTCTTCCGGATTCTTAAAAAGTGTGGAAGTGAAATTCCATTTCGGATCATCGCAGAAACCTTTGTTCCCATCGAAAATTACTTTGGCGAAGGGTTTCTGCGCAAAGAGCTCGGTGCGTACTTTCGGATCTCCCGCTGCGAAGAAGGGAATTTCACATACATAATCGGGATAAATCCAGCCTTTATCCCGCGGAACGCGCAAATCCATCACCATATACATGGGCACGCAACCCGGCGAAGAAAAATCGAGCCGATACTGATGCCCGAGATCTACAGTGAACCGAAACTTTCCGTTGCGGCCGGTAGTAAGGTTAAGCAGCGGGCGGCCATCCATGAGCACACTTACATTGGCACCCGCCAATGCCTGTGAACCTTTGGTGGCCGTACCAAAAAAACGCAGATCGCCTTGTGCAAAAACCTTTGCCCCGCAAAGCATCAGCAATGCGGTAAGCAGCACGATCTGTTTAACCCGGAAAATTAAAGGCATACGGTTTTGAGCCGGTGGCACACAAGGTTTTACCCGAAAGATAAGAAGATTATAAAACCCGCAGCATCTATGGATTGCAGTAATCGCAATACATCGGATCCTGAAAAGAACTGCGCCCGGCCGGAATGCGTTCTTCGGTGTGGCTGCAGGCCTCACAGGTAAAGGTGTACATCAAAACACCGCTCGTTGGGCGGCGGCATAATTCGCAGGGTAAGCCTTCAATAGCACCGGTAACAGAAAAGCCCGGTATACTGCAAACCGGGCACAACGAGTTTATTTTCTTCACCAGCTTTTCGCCGGCAGCAGCAATAGCTTTCATCCGCAGCGGATTCATCATTGCACGCATATCGGTTTCTGCCCACGCATAGCCGCCCATCTCGTCGAAAGATGCATACAATACATCTGCGGAATTTATACCCTTGATCACTTTGGATGCGGCAGTTTCGCGGTCTTTGAGAATAAGTGCATGCTGAGGAAAACCAATCTGTGCGGCAAACTGCTTCAATGCCTGTTTACTGCCGACATGCCGACCAGCGAAGTTGGTATCTGTTGTAAGATGACGTGCAGCAATCTGCAGATTGTTTTTCAGATCAAGCAGCACTACTAATTCATCATTACCCGGAACGAGCCCAATAACAGGATGCGGGCCAAAAGAACCTTCACTGGCTACAGCAAGATCAGTCCCGACCGCTGCACAGGCCAGTCGGCACTTTGCTATTGCAGCATCAAGCGGAGATCCCCTACGTTCAACTTCCCCGCTGAAGGTACCAAACTGATCTGTATCAAGAGGTGTTGTAATGCAAACAACACCAAGTTGTTGTTCGAGCAGCGGTGCCAATACAGTTTCCTTGCCATGCATGGTGGCAATGACCAGTTTCCGATTGTAAAATAGAGTATTGTTCATCATACAACTTATACCCGCTGCCTCATGGCTCTGCTAAAGCTGAACGGTACAACTTACCGGACCCGGAGCCGTTTCGGTTTTAAGGTACTGGCGCACGGCGGAGAGTTGACGCTGCAAATCTATAATTCGTTTTTCACGCATTTTAATATCCTCTTCGTTATTACCGGAAGCATGAATGCGTTTTTCATGAAAACGGATTTTTGTATTTACAAGTTCGGTAAGCAATTCGGCAGCTTCGCCGGGTTGAAAAGTACCATTAATCAAGTTGATTTCCATTTGTTTGTTTTTAGACGGGGCAAAACTACAAAGGCTGATTACTATGTTTTTATTTATATTTACTATGTCTTCTATAAATATTATTTATGAATTACACCTTGCATCAACTTCAGATTTTTCTGAAGGTTGTTCAAATGCAAAGCATTACGCGCGCTGCTAACGAATTGTTTATGACCCAGCCGGCTGTTTCCATACAGCTTCGCAATTTTCAGGATCAGTTTGAAATTCCACTGACCGAAGTCATCGGCAGACAGCTTCGTGTTACTGATTTTGGTCTTGAAATAGCTGCTGTTGCAGAGCGAATACTAAATGAAGTACATACCATTAACTATTACACCCAAACATTTAAAGGCTTACTGGCCGGCCGCCTGAAAATTGCTTCAGTATCAACCGGTAAGTATGTAATGCCTTATTTTCTGAGTGCCTTTATCAAGCAGCATCCCGGAATTGAACTTACGCTTGATGTGACCAACAAAGACAGCGTAGTCAAAAGTCTTGAAGCCGGTGATGCTGATTTTGCGCTTGTTTCGGTACTTCCCAAAATTGATGTAAACGAAGAAAAGCTGCTTGAAAACTGGCTTTGTCTCACCGGGAACAGAGAAAAAAAATGGCCGCAGAAAAAACAATCGCCTGCTATCCTTAAAGACCTTCCTCTTATTTATCGCGAACAGGGTTCAGCCACACGTGCAGCAATGGAAGCGTTTACAGAAAGTAAACGTATAGCGCAAAGAAAAAAAATTGAACTGACATCAAACGAAGCTGTAAAGCAAGCTGTAATTGCTGGACTTGGCTATTCGATTATGCCCGTAATCGGTATCCGAAACGAACTGCTTTCGGGTGAACTGCAACTGATACCAATTGCGGGATTACCGATAAGAACCGACTGGCGATTGATCTGGCTGAAACAGCGGAAACTAACACCTGCAGCGCAGGCTTATCTTGATTTTCTGCGCAAAGAAAAACAACGTATCCGTAACGATTTTTTCCACTGGGCTATTGCCAAACCAATATAATCAAGCCTTGCGGAAAAGCTGTTTCAACGTCATACAATGAGAAAGCAGAACCAAAGGCACTACTACTGACGGCAACCAATTAAACGGAAACTGAAGTATTGCAACATTGGGCTGTTCAAATCCGATCTGCTGAAATGCCGTAGGTACTGCCAGTGCAGCATGTATCACAATATTGAACAGCAGCGCCAAACAACCGAAATTCCAAATCAGCAATACCGTGCGGCCAATGGTTTTACGCACATATCCGAAGTAATAAATTACAGGAGCGGTAAGACCGGCAATCATATCAAAATTACGGCCTTCAAAAGTGAGAATTTCAGGCATTAAGTTGACCGCAAACAAACCATAAATAACAAACTCAACCCCGATACGAATACTGTGCAAAAGAGTGAGCATTCCAGTATCTGCAAGATCAATCCAGAGCCGTGTTTTACGATTGGTAAACAAGAACAAAATTGCAGCAAACGCCGGAACAACCAGAAAAACAACACGGGGAGGAAAAGCAGAAGTATCGGCGTAAAATCCGCTTAAGCCTAACACTGCCTGAATAACCATCCAAATTAAAACGATTACTAGTATCGATTTTGACTTTCCGGAAGCACGATAAAAAAGGTAAACCGTAAGCAGTGTTATTGCGAAAAAGCTGATCTGAAGCAGTAATAGCGTTGTCATACATTTCTGTTTACCGGCAAAGTAAATGAGCTTTGGCGGATGCATCACTTGTCATAAGGCAAGAAAGGCAACTTCGTTGCAGTGGTGAATGCTAAATGTATCGTGTTGAATGATTTTCTGGCTTCACCTTGAAATGCTCAGTGTTTTGTTTCAGCTCTTGTCATGTCTCGACTCCGCTCGACATAACAAGTTTTACACGATCAGGGCTTCACGATTTCTTTTCGGATACGGCTGAGTGATGAGTCGGTAACACCGAGAAACGAAGCCACCTGCCGAAGTTGTGCATGCTGAAAAATATCTGGCTCTTGTTTGAGAAGATTTCGGTAACGCTCTTCTGCTGTTTGATGCACAGCCGAAAGCATACGTTCTTTGAGACGCGAGTAGGCACCAAGTAAAAGCCTGCGCCCAAATTCGCGAAACTCGGGCAATGCGTGAAAAGCGGTTTGTACTTGCTCATACGAAATCGACCAGCCTTCAGAATCAGTTAATGCCTGAATATTTTCTCTTGAAGGGATACGTGTAAAAAACGATAAGGGCTCGGCAACGATCTGCTGTGGCGGGAAAAATGAAAGTGTTACTTCTTCGCCTTCTGTATCCACTGTCCAGCTTCTGAATAAACCCGAACCAAGCAAACAATATTCGTCAGCCACTTCATTTTCTCTCAACAGAAAATAATGCTTGGGATAAACTTTGGGCTCAAAAAACTGTGCAAGGTGTTCGGCCTTTGCAGCAGGAACTTCGCCGAGAACCGAAATAAGCTGAGGAAGTGTTAGGGCTGACATCTGAAAGAGTATTACCCAGGAAAAATAACTAAGTTTTGGCATAAACGTTCATTCATCGGTGATTTCATGGAAATCGAAGAATTGCTGTTTATTAATCAATGCGAAAACATCACCTTTGCAAAAATTCGCAAACGAATGAACTGGACAATCGACATTAAAGCAATTGCAACGGTAACAATGGTCTTGTTTGCCGTAATTGATGTGGTAGGTTCAATACCTGTAATTATTGGTCTGAAACAAAAAGTAGGTGAGCTGAATGCCCGCCGTGCTTCATTGGTTTCTCTGGCAATTATGGTCGTATTCATGTTTGTAGGCGAATATATTCTGGGGCTTATCGGCATCGGAGTTTCTGACTTTGCTATTGCGGGATCATTCATTTTATTTTTCCTTTCACTTGAAATGATTCTCGGCATACGTTTATATAAAGACGAAATGCCGGCAACAGCTTCGGTTATGCCGCTGGCGTTTCCGTTGATTGCGGGTACCGGAACGCTTACAACACTGCTCTCACTTCGGGCTGAGTATTCGGTACTCACTATACTGATTGCAATTATCATCAATATCACAATTGTGTATGTTGTATTGCGCAATATTGGCCGTCTCGAAAAAATCCTGGGTGTTGGCGGTGTAGCTGTATTGCGAAAAGTTTTCGGCATTATTCTTCTGGCCATTGCGGTAAAGTTATTCCGCACACATGCCGGAATCTGAGCCAAACAGAATAACTATCTTTGATAACATCAGCCTGATTCGGATAAGCCCGGGGCAGATGCTTTGTGAATATCTACTCGAAAAAACAACGCTGGAAATGGTTGCTGCTGCTTGCAGCGGCGCTCATCGTATCCGTTTCGCTCTGGTACACCAGTCAGCTTGTGCGTAAAATTGCCGACAGCGAAAAGCGCAATGTAGAACTTTGGGCCGAAGCCGTTCGCCGCAAAGCGCTGATGATGGAAGCCACCAGTCAACTGTATGCTAAAATTGCAAACGAAGAACGCAAAAAAGTACAGCTCTGGGCCGAGGCCAACCGCCTGCTTCCGCAGCTTCCAGACGATGATGCCGCGCTGGGTTTTGTGTTTGAAGTCATTCGGGGCAATGAAACCGTTCCGGTAATTCTTACCGATCAGCGCGGGAAAATTCTGCTCTCGCGCAATTTGGATCCGAAACTCGAAAGAGACAGCGTTTATATGAATGAGCA
>CALRTD020000026.1:0-17340 GCA_943371015.1 Synechococcus sp. UW140
CTTTGCCAGTTACCGAAAACTCATCAGGTAAATAATCGGTAACAGAAATTTTAGCCGCAAGAGTATTAACTGGCTCGTCGTTCAGAAATGTAACGTGAAGATGCGCAGGATCAATTGATTTGTTGTGAATAAATGGATTCTTGTTAATGATAAATTTCAGCTCATCTGCAATGAGAACAAGTACAGGTACATCAAATCCGAACTGTTTTTTTATTTCTGCTGAAAGCATTGTTTCGAGCAATTTTAAATTGGTCTTTTTGGCTTCAAATACAATATTTCCGCTCTGTATATATGTCCGTATGTTTTCGAAATGCAGTTCTGCAAACATCTTTTTTAATGCATCCATTTTAATGATGCGCTTTCCGCTTACATTGATTCCTCTGAGAATAGCTATGTATGTAATCATTATAATTATTACTAATTGATATGGAATAACTTTTGCAGAAAAACGGGTAGTTTATGCGGACGAACATACATCAGTAAGACAGCAAAAAGGAAGGGCAGTGCAATGGATTTGTAACGCACCGCAGCTCCGGTTACCGGAGTAGTAATTCCGGTAACGGCCAAAAGCAATAAAACAAATACGATGCAGAATGTTGCAGCCGCAGCATCCGGACTGCGCCGAAATGCAAAGGGCAGCAAGACGCATAAAATCAGCAAGACGAATGTTTCTGCCGCTGCCGGAATTAACGTCAAGCTTTGTGCTTCGTGCGGCAGTGGTCTGAGTACAATGCTGAACAGGGCTTCGGGCAAAATTGTCATCAGCGATCCGATTTCGGGTTGCATGTATGTTGTGCTGCTGAGCGAACCGGCTCGCGGCAAATCGCTGAGCAACCGGAACGAAGTGCTGTCGCTGAAATTGCTGATCGAAAGTGTATCCATAAAATCGCCGGCAATGGCCCAGCTTCTTACCGGTGTGCCGCTTCGGATGAGAACTGTTGTATCGTTTACGCGAATAAGTGCATCGTGGTGTGAAGCATCAAGATGAATCACGCGAGAACTGTCGTACATATATGTTCCGCCGCGAGCAAGATTGATGAAGTCGTTGCGTTTTAAAGCCATTAACCGAACAGCATCGGTCTGCGGCCAGATGCGCAGCACGAGCAGTACAGCAGCTGTAAAAAGTAAAATGCTTCCTGCTGCTTTCCATGCCGGCCATGTAAAACGTTGGGCAAGCAACCAGCCGCCAATTGCCGGAAGCAGCGCCATCAGTACATAAAGTCGTGTTGCCGCAATTAGCCATGCTGCCGCAATTGCTGCAACACATCTTAACCAGCGTCGGGAACTGTTCTTTGTAAGCACAGCCCAAAGCAGCACGCCAATTGCTAACCAGAGCAAACCTTCTTTCAGTACACCCGAACTCCAAAAAAATACGGAAGGCAGCAGAAAAACTACAACGGCGCTCAAAATTCCCCAGCCCCGCATTGCGTTGCAGAATGCGCGGTAAACCAGTGTAAGTCCGGCAAGCGATGCGAAGCTCATCATCACCGCATGCACATGATAATTGCCAAATGAAACAAGCCGCAGCAAGGCATTTAGTCTGATCATGGTGCGTCCGTCGTTAAAAAACGGACTATCGAACTGCTGATACCAGAAGTTCATTTTTTGGTAATAGGTTTGTGCAATGTGCGGCGCGTTATCGCCAATGCCTGTCAGCATTCGTAGGTAATCGGCAGGAGATTGTGTTGCTGCACGAAACATAATTTCGCTGTCGTCGAAATATTTCCAGATGTCGGAAGTTGAGCGGTCCGTATAGTAATAGGTGTAGATGTACCAGAGCGCAGCACCTGCCAGTAATTTGAAGACAAAAACCACCGGCATAAACCACGCAGGCTGCGCCTCAAGCCGAAAAAAACGGCTGCGGACAATAATCAGCAAAAAGAGAGCAGCGTAAAGTGCGGGGAGTAAAATGCTCATGGTTCGCTTTGGGAGCGAAAGTTAGCCGGATTTTGGCGGATATACATGGTAATATTCTGAAGCGCATCTGCCGAACGGATCATTCGGTCGTAAAAGTTCTTTTGCCAAACTGGTGGAGTATTTGAGTTGCGGTATTTGTTAATTCGGCTCGTAACCCCCGATTTGAATCCCGCTATTAAAGCCCCCAGCGATTTCGGAGATGGTCCTCGTTGCTGCGGTTGCTCTTTCATTCCCGGCCGCCAGCGGGGCTGCTGTGCTGTATCTTCGGGCTTGATGGTTATGATTGCATGGAAATGATCAGGCATTACTACATATTCTCCAAGCAATACCTCTTTCCTGATCTCGGCTGATTTCAGCCATTCTTCTGCAACAATTTTCCCCCATTCGCTCAATTGCATTTCGCCGTTAATGATGTTTCCAAAAAGCTTTTGCCGTTCCCAAGTGTTTATCGTTATGAACCATGTAGCAGCGCTGGAGTAGTTAAAATAGCGAAGGCGGTGAGCTTGGTAGTGTTTGAAGGGCATGGTGCAGAAGGTTTTGGGGTAAATGTAAGCATCCGGGGGCATCCTTAGGATCGTGCACGACATCCACCGGATGTCGGTACAAAAGCATTGTATCGACATCCGGTGGATGTCGCCCCCCAAGCCCCAAGCCCCAAGCCCCCAGCCCCCCAAGCCCTACAACTCCAGGCAGCAAAAGCATAGGGGGGAGGGGCAATGTTTTTGACATCAGATGCTCAAAACCCGTTCACAACTCCCCCAAAAAGTCCCCCGCAAATACCTACCTTTGCACCTCACTTCTGATAGCACTATGTCAACAGCTTCTGCCGCTACTGTAACAGTAGAAACCGCCAAGCAACTGGGCCTTCTGCCCGAAGAATTCGATAAAATTTCTCAAATCCTCGGGCGTACCCCCAACTTTACTGAGCTCAGTATCTACTCGGTAATGTGGTCGGAGCATTGTTCCTACAAAAACTCTATCGTTTGGCTCAAAACGCTTCCCAAAGACGGGCCGCACATGCTGGCAAAGGCAGGTGAGGAGAATGCCGGTTTGGTAGATATTGGCGATGGCCTTGGCTGTGCGTTCAAAATAGAATCACACAATCACCCCTCAGCTCTTGAGCCTTATCAGGGCGCTGCTACTGGTGTGGGCGGAATCAACCGCGATATTTTTACAATGGGTGCCCGCCCCATTGCTCAGCTTAATTCACTGCGTTTTGGAGATCCCAAACTCGAAAAAACAAAATGGCTGGTGCGCGGTGTGGTTAAAGGCATTGGCGATTATGGCAATGCTTTTGGTATTCCGACTGTTGGCGGAGAAGTATTCTTCGATGATTGCTATAACGTTAATCCGCTGGTAAATGCCATGTCGGTTGGTTTGGTGAATGTTGGCGAAACAGTTTCGGCAACTTCTCACGGTGTTGGCAATCCGGTTTTCATTGTAGGTTCATCAACCGGTAAAGACGGTATTCATGGTGCGGCTTTCGCATCGAAAGATATTACAGAAGATTCTGCTAAAGATTTACCGGCTGTTCAGGTGGGCGATCCGTTTCAGGAAAAACTCCTGCTCGAAGCTTCGCTTGAAGTGATCCGCACAGGCGCTGTTGTTGGTATGCAGGACATGGGTGCGGCAGGTATTACTTGTTCTACTTCTGAAATGTCGGCTAAAGGCGAGAGCGGAATGGTGGTGTGGCTCGATAAAGTGCCCACACGTCAGGCCAATATGAAAGACTGGGAAATTC
This sequence comes from Synechococcus sp. UW140, assembly GCA_943371015.1. GTDB lineage: Bacteria > Bacteroidota > Bacteroidia > Palsa-965 > Palsa-965. Next base: position 3,659 of record CALRTD020000026.1, read on the forward strand.
TGCTTTCCGAGTCGCAGGAGCGTATGCTTGTGGTTGCCCACAAAGGCCGCGAAGCCGATGTGCTTCGTGTGTTTGAAAAATGGGATCTCAACTGCGTGCAGATTGGTGAGGTTACCGATACCGGTCGTTTGCAGTATTACATGCACGGCGAGCTGGTAGCCGATATTCCTGCCGAATCGCTTGTGCTTGGCGGCGGCGCACCAATTTATCAGCGCGAATACAAAGAGCCGGCTTATTTTGCCGAGGCCAAAAAGTTTAACATTGACCAGGTTGCACAGCCCGCCGATCTGAAAGCAGTGGCACTGCATCTCGCTTCGCATCCCAATATTGCCTCTAAGCGCTGGGTGTATAACCAGTATGATTCAATGGTTGGTACCCTTAATATGAGTACCAACAACCCAAGTGATGCAGCCATTGTAAATATTAAAGATTCAGATAAAGCCCTCGCACTTAAAGTGGATTGTAATTCGCGTTATGTGAATGCTGATCCTGAACAGGGCTGTGCTATTGCAGTTGCTGAAGCTGCGCGCAATATTGTTTGCTCAGGCGGTGAACCCAGTGCAATTACCAACTGCCTCAACTTCGGAAACCCTTACAATCCCGAAGTGTACTGGCAGTTTGTAGGTTCTATTAAAGGTATGGGTAAAGCCTGTCTCAAATTTGAAACACCTGTAACCGGCGGAAACGTTAGCTTCTATAACCAATCGTCTTACGAGGGCCCGGTATTCCCGACGCCAACAATTGGTATGCTCGGATTGGTGAGCAGCAAGAAACACATCACCACGTTAAATTTCAAAAACAGCGGCGACAGTATTTTCCTCATTGGCCGTTCGCGTAATGATATCAATTCATCAGAATACGTTTACTCGTATCAGGGGATCAAAAACACCCCCGCTCCCGATTTTGATCTTGATGAAGAATACAATGTACAGCAAGCTGTAAAAGCCGCAATCCGCGCCGGCATTGTAGTATCTGCGCACGATTGTGCAGACGGCGGTTTGTTTATCACACTGCTTGAAAGTGCAATGCCTTCAGGAATTGGATTTACTATTTCATCTGATGCATCTGTTCGCAAAGACGCATTTCTGTTCGGTGAAGCACAAAGCCGCGTTGTGGTTTCTGTGAATGCTGCCAACGAAGCCGCACTTCAAAAGATTGCTGCTGATCTCGGTGTTCCTGTTTCAAAAATCGGCACAACCGGCGGAGCGAATTGCATTATCGACGGCGAAGATTTTGGAGCACTTTCAGTGTATCAACAGCCGTATGAAAATACAATTGGTACTTTGATGAATTAAGTTTGTCAGATACATAAAACGAAACAAGGCAGCTATTTATAGCTGCCTTGTTTCGTTTATATACTGGATAGATTAATCTTCGAGTAAAGATCCAATCACCAAGAAAAGAAATCCAAAAAGTAAAAGTCCAATACCCATTTTACTGATATTACGATTACCTGAAAATTCCCCGAAAATTGAAGCGATTACTCCTGATACCAGAGCAAAAGTTCCAAAATTTTGGAGATTGGAATTCCTGTTTGAATAATTTGAGCTATTATTTGAGTTCATGATTTTACTGTTTAAGAGGTTCGTTGTTCTGAGTCTTCACCATTGAAGACATTATTGGCAATAAGTCCGGTTGCACCCACTGTCAACATTGTTATTCCTGCTTTTTTAAGTTTGTTATCTCCCAAAAACAAACCCAAGGCCGATACCACTAATCCCGCAAGACCAGTAATGCCAGAAACCGTATTTATTGTTTTATTAGTATTACTCATTTTTATTTTTTTTAATAATTGATTGATAATTAGATTTTAAAGCCTAATCTCAATTCCGCATTGGATATACTGCCTTGTTTATTTTGAAAAAATTGACAGTAAATAACAGAATGCCGCTTGAATTAATGGTGGTTCTAATTCTAATATATCTTACAGGACAAATCATACTTGCTGCTACCTCAAGTACCGGAATCCCCAATATGGACCTAAGAAAGTTATCCATTGCATTTCTTTATTAATCTGCATACAATTTACACAATTGAGATAGGGAATCAAAATTTAATTATGAACTTACCGTTCAAACAACCTTAAAATAATTCTACCAACAATACCTATTCCCAACAAACGAATTCCAAGATTCCACATATCGTGCAGACCCAGGAACATGCCTACAATAAACATGAGCAGTCCGATATAGATTGCGCTGTTGCACAGTACTTCCAGTAAACGAAAAAGAGACATGGGCGCTTTGTTTTATGCGCACAATGTACACCGTCTGTTAAGCTGATTGCTCCTCAGATATGTGGGGAATTGTGAAAAAACGGTTGGAAAAATAATACTGCACAATTTATCGGGCAGGAGTTTGCCTGAACTGTACAATGAACGATGAACCCATTCCGGGCGAAGATTCCCAATTCAGATTTCCGTCTATTTGCTGTGTAAGAGATTCAATAATGGTTATTCCCAGCGAATTAAGTTCGGCCGGATTAAAGTTTGCCGGAAGCCCGCTGCCGTTGTCTTTTACAGACAGTTCGTAAAGTTCCGGATCATTGCTGTTGGCTGTGAATGAAATATTTATCTCCCCTTTGTTTTTATCGTTAAAGGCATGTTTGTAGCAGTTGCTCAGCAATTCATTCAGAATTAATCCGCAGGGGATAGCCGTAGTAAGGTTTAGCGGAATTTTATGCGCTCTTATATTTACCTGAATATTCAGCGGAGTGGCAGAGGGGTAGGAGCTGCGTATTTCAGTAACCAGTTCGTGGATGTATGTGTCAAAATCAACGTCTTCGGCATTGTCCTGCCGGTAGAGTTTTTGATGGATCAGCGCCATTGAAGCAACCCGGTTACGGCTTTCGAGCAGTATCTGTCTGGTATATTCGTTAGTAACGCTATTCAGCTGCAGGTTGAGCAAGCTGCTGATTACTGCAAGGTTATTTTTTACGCGGTGATGAACTTCGGCCAGCAGCATTTCTTTTTCGCGCAGCGAGGTTTGCATTCGCTTCTGGTTTTCTTCCCGCTCTTTTTCCTGCTTTCTGAAGTTGTGAAATTCGCGATAGTTGATGCGGATGATGATGAAGGTGCAGAATCCGGTTAGGGTGGCTGATGCAATAAGATTGTACAGAAATGATGTTTTCAGCGCATTTATATCCTGCTCATACCACAGCAGTTTTTTTTCAAACACAATGCACATAAACATAGTAAGTAACGATGTCAGTACATGCAGGTAAAAATATCGTATGCGTCTGAAATCGGAGAGGAACGACAGCATAATCAGCAGCGGGAAAAAGTAGAAATAAATTCCCCCGTCGAACCCTGCCATGTTGTGAAAAAAGAAAATACCGGCATTGCAGATAATCATGATAATGTACTCGGCCAGTATAAATTTTCCCTTGTACAGAAAGATCATGAGCAATGTATAAACCAGCGTCAGTATAAGCATGGCATTGCCAAGAAACGGACCATCTGATACATAGGTCTGAATCATTGACCCGATTACAGCCGGATAGCTGAAAAAATAAAATGTATTAATCAATGAAGCATGCCGGATCGCCAGCTCATCCATGCCCGGATGAGTCCCAAAATAATTGATACTGTGAAATAATCTGCGCAGGAGGGAGGTCATAAAATGCAGAGGTCAGTAATAAAGTTTTCTTTGTACGATTTAAACATATTTAATGTTCGGGTTTCAACATGTATTTTTGCGGGAATGAAAAACACGTCTTTTCTTTCCGGGTTTATAAAGGCAATCTGGCGATTCGGGTTGTTTTTTGTGTTTTTTAGTTTTGTGCTTGTCCTTGTTTTCCGTTGGCTTCCGGTGCCGGTTACCCCTTTAATGCTGATCCGTACAATTGGAAATGAGGATACGGGTATAGCCCATTCGTGGGTTCCGCGGAGTGAGATTGCCAATTCCATGCAGCTGGCGGTGGTTTGTACAGAAGATCAGAATTTCTTACATCATCCCGGTGTTGATACGGCAGCTATACAGCGTGCGTTGGACGAAGCCGAAGACGGAAAACGGGTTCGGGGGGGCAGTACAATTACGCAGCAAACGGCTAAAAACGTTTTCCTCTGGCCCAGCAGTACCTACTTACGTAAGGGCTTTGAGCTTTGGTTTACACTGCTCATAGAAGTTTGCTGGAGCAAGGAGCGGATAATGGAAGTTTATCTGAACAGCATTGAGTTTGGCAAAGGCGTATATGGCGTAGAAGCCGCTTCAAAAAAGTATTTTGGCAAATCGGCAAAACAACTCAGCAAAGAGCAGAGTGCTTTGCTGGCTGTAGTTTTACCGAATCCGATTAAGTTTAAGGCGAATGCTCCCAGTCCCTATATCCGCAGGCGGCAAAACTGGGCCTTGCTGCAAATGGCTGCCTGGGGCGGAAAGCTGGACTACGATTTTGATCCTACATTAACTCTTCCGAAGCCTAAGAAACGGAAGCGATCAGCTAAGTAGTTTTTCCTGCAGCGCAGCTCTGAATGCTTCAAATTTACTCCCGAATGCGCTGCTGAGGACTACAGTTCCGTTGCTGACGAGTGCTGCTGCACCTGAAGTAATTTCGTCTTCCATCGCAAACACTTCTTTCCGAACAGTTTCAGGCAAGCCAGCGGCATGTATAATTACAATGTGTAATCCAGGAGGTGCTGTGCGCTGCAGCCGGTTGAGCAAACTGCGCATCTGCATGAGTGATGTTCCGCTGCCCGGCTGATGTGCAATACACAGTGTTTGCGGGAAAAGCATTCCGGGTAATTCGCTTGCTTCTGCTGCAAACTGCAAATGGAGTTCTGCCGAAGAAATCCAGTTGCCGGCATCTGTTTTTAAAGCCTTGAGCCGCTGCTCTCGTTGATACATGGTAAGCGGCTGACCGGGCACTTCAGGTTCTGCTTTGTTGTTTTTACCAGAACCAAGCCGCTGAAGCAAGTTTATTAAATCCATTGTAATTGGTTTAACGTTTTACAATCATCAGCACACCATCGCGCAGGGTGAGCATTACATTATCAACCCGCTCATCATGTTGAACCATTTCGGAGAAACTGCGAAGTGCTGCGGTATCTGCATCTTTTATGGTTGCATCAATTACACGTCCGCTCCAGAGCACATTATCCGCTAAAATAAGCCCTCCTTTTCTGAGCAGTGGTAGTGAAAGTTCGTAATATTTCGCATAGTTTCGTTTGTCTGCATCTATAAAGATCAGGTCAAACGGTCCCTGCAGTGTTGGCATTATTTCGGCAGCATTGCCGGTGATCAATTCTATTTTATCCTGCATTCCTGCTTGTTCAACAGCTTTGCGGGCAATAGGTAAAACTTCATCATTAATATCAATAGAAATTACTTTGCCGCCATTGGTGAGCCCTTCAGCCATGCAAATTGCTGAATAGCCCGTAAATGTTCCGATTTCCAGAATGCTTTTGGCCTGCATGAGTCCAACCATCATAGCTAAGAAGCGCCCCTGAACATGACCTGACAGCATTCGGGGCTGCAATGTGCGAAGATGAGTTATGCGGCTTAGTTCACTGAGCGGTTGTGGTTCGGCTGAAGTATATTTTGCCGCGTAATCATCTACAGCAGGATCTAATACATAATTCATTAGCGAATGTGTTGGCTGGGTAAAACTACTGAAGCATTATTGGCTTTTGCAGGACGAAATCATGTGCTGCTTGCATAAATCAGGGACGACCTTTGTAGATGAGGGTGCTCAGATGTTCAGGCGCAAGTATTTCGTTGGCGGCGGCAAGTACCTGGGCTGAAGTTACTGCGCGAACTTGTTTGCAAATATCAGCAAGTGATGAAGTTTTGTTGTGCTGAAGCAGCTGCCGGCCGAGGGCTAACATTACATTGAGTTTATTTTCTTCGGCAATGGTAAGTTGTCCTTCAAACTGTATTTGTGCCGAACGCAATGCAGCCGGGCTTAATGCTTTTTCGCGTACGTTTTTGAGCTCACGGTTAATCAGTTGCAGGCAGCGTTCTGTATTTGCAGCATCTGTACCGAAATAAATATGTGCCAGTCCCGAATCTGTCCAGGTGGAGTAACCGGCATCAATACTATAGGCTAATCCGTGCTTTTCGCGAACAAGCAAATGCAGTTTAGCATTCATTGCAGGGCCGCCCAGTATATTGATGAGTAATGCAAGCGCTGTACGCGAACGATGTTCGGTAGCATAAGCCGGCGCTCCGATTACACAATGTGCCTGATGTGTATCTTGCTCATTGATCACCGAGGAAGCCCGGTAGCCGGTGAACTTACGCCGCTTGGGTGTTTGTCCGCCTTCGGGTACAACACTGAAATATTTTTCTGCTGTTTGTAATGCTTCTGCCGGAGTGTAAGGGCCGGTAATGCACAGCACCATGTTTTCGGCCAGGTAGTGATTGCGGATAAAATCGGTGATGTGTTTTCGTTTTATCCGCTTCAAACTTTCTTCTGTACCCAAAATTGATTGTCCGAGCGGATGAGTGCGAAAAATTTGTTGCTCGAAATCATCAAAAATTTGCTCTGAAGGAGAATCGAGGTAGGAGCGGATTTCGTCGGCAATTACTTCTTTTTCCTTTTCCAGTTCGCTAACCGGGAAAGTTGAGTTAAGGGTAATGTCTGCAATTAAATCAGCAGCACGGTTGAGGTAGCGGCGGTGAAAAGAGCCGTAAATACAGGTTTCTTCTTTTGTAGTGTAGGCGTTGAGTTCGCCGCCCACAGCATCAAGCCGGCTCAGCACCTGAAACATACTGCGTGAGCGGGTTCCTTTAAAAATAGTATGCTCAATAAAATGTGCCAGTCCTCCTAATTCTTCGTCTTCATCACGCGAGCCGGCATGAATAAAAACAGCAAGATGTCCGGTTTCTCCGGCCGAAGGACGAAAGAGTACACGAAGCCCGTTGGGAAGTGTATGACGAAAAAGTTCTGTTAACACAGTGCAAAGGTAACAAGCATTTTCGTGTCTGTAACCATCTAAATGTATTGTAAAATAAGGCTTTCAGCTCAACATTTCCGTTTGCTCCCGGATGCTGTTAACGTTTGCATGTTTATAAGTACCTCAGACCAGCAGATTAGCGCAGCCTCAGATTAAACAATTTAGTGCTATGATCCGACACATACTGGTTGGCCTTGTATTGCTATTGTCGTTGCTCAAACCTCAAAGTTTGGCAGCGCAGAGCGACAGGTTAACCCGAAAAGAAGAAGTTAGACTTGAGCAAGCAGAGGTTGCATTTGCTGATGGCAACTACCTGCGTGCACTTCCCATTTATCTGGAATTACATAAGGCACATCCATCAAATGCTTATCTCAATTATCAGCTCGGTATCTGCTATCTCTACAAAACCGATGAGAAAGAAAAATCCATAGATCACCTCGAAAAAGCCAATAAAGGCAATCCGGATCTTCCGATGGTGCGCTACTGGCTGGGAAGAGCATATCACCTGAATTACCGGTTTGATGATGCAATAAAGTACTTTAATCAGGAGCTTGATAATGGTGAGTTAAGTGAAAAAGAACGCATCGAGGTTGCCCGGTATGTTGAATATTGTAACAATGCCAAAAATATCATCCGAGATACTGTTGCTGTAGAAATAAAAAATATTGGCGCCCCTCTGAATACTGAAAATTCCGAATACGTTCCGGTCATCACCATCGACGAATCGATGATCATTTTTACCTACACCGGAACACGAAGTGTAGGCGGACTGCAGGATCCGCGATTCAGACCCGATACAACCGGACAGTTTTACGAGGATATCATGGTTGCTCAGCGGGTAGGAGATACCTGGTTAAGTCCCGAGCCGATCAGCAACAGTATCAATACCAATGGACATGATGCGAGTATAGCGCTTTCAAACGACGGGCAAATTTTGTTCATATTTAAGAGTACTGCAAAAGACGGCGGCGATATTTACATGAGTAATCTTCAGGGAAATCAATGGTCAACACCTGAGCGGCTCGGATCAACTATCAATACCCGTTGGTGGGAGGGAAGTTGTTCGCTTTCTGGCGACGGAAAGCAGTTGTTTTTTTCCAGCGAACGTCCCGGCGGATTTGGTGGTCGTGATATATATGTATCAGACCGTCAGCCTGACGGAAGTTGGGGACCGGCGCGGAATCTCGGGCCATCGGTGAATACGCGTTATAATGATGATGCACCCTACATTCACCCCGACGGAATTCACCTTATTTTTAGTTCGCAGGGGCACAACAGCATTGGCGGTTACGATTTATTTTTCACGCTGTTGAAAGACGGGGTTTGGGGACCGCCGCAGAATATTGGCTATCCTGTAAATACACCCGGTAACGAACGCTTTTATGTGCTTTCTGCCGATGGTGCTACCGGTTATTATTCATCAGACCGCCGCGGAAGTTTGGGGCAGCAGGATTTGTATACGGCTTCTCCCGGCTTTATTGGTGAACCACCGGTTATTGCGCTGGTTGTTGGTTTTATTACACTTAACGGAGCGCCAACTCAAGCCAATATTAATGTAAGTAATGCCGAAACCGGCGAACAGTACGGAAACTACAATTCAAATTCGGCAACGGGAAAATATCTTATTGCACTCAAACCCGGCAATAAATATAAAGTAGCCATTGAAGTAGAAGGTGCAGCTCCTTATTATGAGTATGTGAATGTGAAAGGGGTTGATACTTATGTTCAGGTGAACAAAGATTACAATTTCACATCGCAAACTGCAACCAGTGATTCTGCTCAGTATAACAATCCACCCAGTGCAATTGCTGATACATCCGAAACACTGCAGCGTAAATTAGACGTACAGATTCAGGCCATTAAAGCCGAACAGGATGATCAGGTTTTTGAAGCGCGTGTCTATAAGCAGGTGCTTAAAAAATATGGTGATACATACGACAGCACTGCACAATTTATGCTGGAACTTGGCACCTACGAAAACTCATCGCTGTTCGACTCATCAAAAGTGGAAAACATGGGGTCGATTCAGCGAACACTTACCCCTCAGGGGTATGTGCGCTACTCGGTAGGTCCATTTAAAACATTGCTGGATGCAGAATTATACCGCGCACGAGTAGCCGCACGGGATTCAACAATTGCCAGTAATTCGGAAGTAACTGTGCTTGATAAAGGTGTGCGTAAAACCGTTCCGGTTTATTATCAGTCAGAATACAAACGCCGTAATTACGTGCCGCGTGAAGATACCCGTGTTGTAAGAAGCCGGAAAGGCACTCTCGTAACAACAATCAACAGCGATGTTGGTTACGATAAAATTGTGAATGATTACGGTACTTTCCAGTCAGACGGATTATCCTATAAACTGGAGCTTGCATCTGTTAAAGATTCGAACGATTTCAAACTTGGTTACCTTTCTCAATATTCTGCAATTGAAAAGAAAGTATATCCCGACGGAACCATTCGTTATCAAATGGGGCCTTGGAAAACACTGAAAGAAGCAGAGGACTTTAAAGCATTTCTGATGTCGAAAGACTCAGCAGCTGCAAGTTCAATTGTTACCATTTTTTACTTCGGGCAGCGCAAAACAGTTCCTGAGTTTTTTGCAGAAAAGCCTTGTAACTCAACACCCGTAAACCTTGCGTGGTTTAAAGATAAATCACTCAACGATCCGCAGGTGTACAGCAAGTTTCTTGAAGTAACCGGTAATTATTGTTCATCGGGATTGATTTACAAAGTACAAATCGGCGCTTATCGTCATCCCGAAAATTTCAAATATCCCCAGTTAAATGAATTCGGTGCTGCTGAAATTATAGCTTATCCCGACAGCATTACCCGATTTACAATGCGGGAGTTTAAAACCATAAAAGAAGCCGAAGTTTTCAGACAGCAGTGTATTGCCAAAGGCATTTCAGATGCATGGATTACCGCTGTTTACAAAGGTGAGCGCAAAACACTCGAACAGCTTATTGATGCTGATTTTTACGGGAAACAAATACAATAAACGAGAACGATACAAATGAAAAGAGGTCAGTTCGTACAACTGACCTCTTTTTGTTTATAAAGCCTGCAGCGATAATGTTTAAAGTCCGATAAGCACAAAACTTAGTTCCTGCTTTTTACTGTTAGTATTTGCAATGATGCGGAGTCTGTTTGACTTGGTATCGTAGCGGTTGCAGGGTTCTTTTTTGCACTGCAATTTAGGAAACCGCTGCTTCAGCGTTCGCAGTGCTGCTTCGGTTTGCGCCTGTCCGTTTACGGTTACAAAAACATAAACGAGTTTTCCATCACAAAACTCAAACTCAACTGTGCTGGCTACAAATCCATTGAGCTGCAGTTTTTCGTTATTTCGGCGGTAGATGTGGCAGGTTGTACTGCGTAAGTAAAATGCAGTATCTGTGTAGGAAGAAGAAGTGTCCATAATGATCACTTTTTCTTTGAGTTCAGTTTCCTGCATTCCAAAATAAACACCTTCTATGCCCAGAAATTTCAAATCCTGCCCTGAAAGCAGCGAAACTGAAAACAGAGCAGCAATAAAAAATAGATGTTGCAGGCGCATGATTGTCAAAGCTAAGTATTTCCTTTTTGCTCCCGCATCTCTTTATAAATTCCGGGTCGTACAATTTCAAGCAAGCGATCCGGATGTTTAGGCGGCTGGAAACCGAAGCGTGTGTAAAGCGTATGGGCATCCAATGTGGCAAGCATAAACCGCCGCAGGTTTTGCAAATCCGGATGCTCCATTATGGCTTCTATCATCCATTTCCCAATACCTGCACCGCGATGTGCATCAGTAACAATAACATCGCAGAGATATGCAAAAGTGGCGAAATCTGAAATCACCCTTGCAAATGCTACCTGTGTTCCATTACTGTAAACGCCAAAGCAAAGTGAGTTGGCGATCGACTTGTCTGTTAGTGCTCTCGGTATTGCTTCGGCCCAGTAGCTGTTGCTGAGTTCCCGATAAACGAAATCGCCATCAATTCGGTTTCGGTCGTCTGAAAGTTCGTACTTGTTATGCGTTTTGTGCATTGCAATATTTACTCAGTTGTGTTTACGAGTGCAAGCCGGGTGCCCTGCTGACTTACAGCAAGGCGAGAAATTTTAGTGATGCCGATACCTTTCAGGTCGGTAATTTCCTGCCAGCCGTCGCGGCGGATAAGGTTGTAACACATCAGTTTTGAACCTTGTCCGGCAATGATGTTGTTGGCTCCGTCAACCGTAAAGTCTTGCGTACCTGCAGGCAATTGCACCGGAGCAAACGACTGTTCTTTCATTCCGGTTCCGTTCAGTGCTTTAACTGTCCAGCTGCTGTCGGCATTCATTTCTGTATAGAGCAGGAGTTTTCGTTTCGGACTTTTCCAGGTTTGAATACAGCGTCCCGGATTGCTGACGCAGTTGCGTGTTTTGCTGTTTCCGGTATTCACCAGCACCAGCATATTGGGTTCTCCAATCTGGAAAAGGAAAACTGTTTTTGCGTTGAACCAGCAGTGATAGCCAACAGCATAAACTTTCGGCAGCAGTACTTTTGATTCGCCGGTTACTTTGTGATAGCGCCAGATGCGCTGCGACGAATCTTTCTCCACTACAACGCACGAAAAGTACTTGTTGCCGGGTATCATCTGCGGCGAGTATTCGCTTACTGCTGTGGTGGTCATTTGTTTCGACAGCTTCATGAAAGGATCAAAGCGAATGATCTCTGTTTGTCCGCCCGTTTGTTCGGATGTATAAAGCAGATAGGAACCTCCATCGCTGAAAGATGGCTGATCGTCGTAACCATTTCTGCTGCTGACATTGTAACCACCGCCTAGTTGAGGTTTTCCCTGATTGTAAGTACAATCAAAAAGCCATACATCAGATCCTTGTGGCAGCGGAGGAGAAACTCTTGAACCACTTAACAATAAAGCTGCCGGTAAAAACAGAAGGAATATTTTTTTCATAATGCTGAACTACGTTTACTGTAATACTTTTGCATGGTTTCGCCAGGTTCTTTAGCCAAAAGATGAGACGTGTGACGAAAGCTTTCGGTGAAACACTGTTGTTCGTTATGTGTTTTGATTGATTTTTAATTTCGATTCAATTGTTTCTGCTTCAATTATAAAAGCCGGAATGCCTTTCAGCATTGATGTGAAATTGGTTTGATCGAAAGCTTCAAGCTGTTCGTGCCTGAATTCTTTTGACGTATTCATTCACAACGAAATTAACCAAACCAACGGACTAATTGTAATTGACATTGTCAAATTTACAAAAGCCCTTATGGGCATTTCTGCTAAATTTGAGGTATGCGTGTAGTGTTGTTTTTTTGCGTTACAGTTTTTATTCACCTGTCCTGCAACCGGAGCAGCGATGAGCAAGTTCCCGAAATAACCATTCTTCGGCCAACCACAATCATTAATGCAGCAACATTTGATACGCTTCATCTCGAATTGAAATTTACCGACAATGAGCAGCTTACGGAGTTTGTTGTGCGTGTGGTAAATACTTCGCTGGTCCCAGTTTTTCCCTCTGTTGTTCAATCGCTCAGTGGTCGTGAGCAAACGGTTTCGCTCAATTATTTGCTTGATGATCCGCGTGTAGCTTCCGGAAACTGTTACATCGAAGTGCAGGTAAGCGATGGATTCAACACAGTTCGCAAGTTCACACAGTTGCAGTTTACGCAGGTGCCGCGCGAGCTGAAAGGTTTTTGTTTTGTAACGCAGCCGCAAGCATTTCAAACCAATGTTTATCGCTGTGATACTTTGTGGCAGCCGCAGCAACTTGCACAATACAATCACGATTTCAGCGATATGGCACTAAGCTCGTGGTGGCAGCAAGTATATGTAAGCGGCTTTAACAACGGCACATTGCACAGTGAGCCGTTGAATGCACAAGTCTCGCCGTGGCAGATCACTGTTCCGCAAGGACCACCGGCGGCATGGCGTTCGCTGTGTGAGTTCGACAGGCGATTGTGGGCTGCAGAGTATGGAGCCGAAAAAGTGCGGGCCTTTGAAAGCAACGGCGTTTCTGCTTTTAATGTTGCCTGCAGCGCCGGAATGCGTCCGTATAAAATTGCCCGCACCGGCCGCTACACAGTTACCGCCGAGCAGGATGCTTCTGCCGCGCAGCTTCAGTTAGCGGTGTACGATGCACTGGCAGGAGGTGCTTTGCAACAATATCCGCTGGCAGTAGATGTTGTTGATATTGTGCCGAACGATTCTGTTTCTGTTTTTGTTTACGGCAATTACGGCGGTCAGGGATTTATTTATTTGTACGATTGTTTTGCCAACACCATTTGGCAACCCTACACACTGCCAGCCGGAACAGTGCTGGTTTCTGCCTGTAAAGTAAACAGCAATACACAATTACTTTCATTTACAAACGGAACCACCAGTACGTTTACCATGAATCCGGTTGGAGTTATTCCCTGGCATACAGGAGCGCTGAAACAGGTTATCCGATATGATGCCGAAAATAATTATGTGTTTGCTGCAGAGGGCGCCGGTATTGGTGTGTATAATTTTTCAGGAGCTCAGTTAGTTCGAACGATTTCGGCATCATCCACCGTTTTGGATATTGAACTTTGGTACAACCGCTAAGTTATTTATTGTTGTCAGTAAAGAATGTATGAAATAAGTTGCAACGCCCATTTAAGTGTTTCCCAGTATTTCAATCAATTCTGAAGTTAAATAAGGGTGAACAACGTACATTTGTTTCAGAACCCTAGCCAATTCAAATGATAGTTAAGCGTTTGCTGCTGAGCATCCTTTCCCTTGTTTTTTTTAGCAGTGGTTTGCTGTTTGCTCAACAAGCGGTTGATACA